>CBFDUR010000024.1:0-10587 GCA_965613005.1 uncultured Ignavibacteriales bacterium | reverse complement strand
ATACAGGGATTTAAAATAAGTAAAACCGCTAAAATAAAGGAAGCAGGCTATGGAAACATTGCGCTATCATACCTTTTTACTTTCCTGCTGTATTTTAGCTTACTAATGATAGGACAGATGTTAATGCAGTCGGTTATTGAAGAAAAAAACAACCGCGTTGTTGAAGTGCTTCTTTCATCTCTTAATAGTAAAGAATTGATGTCGGGGAAAATATTCGGTTCGGCAATTACAGGTTTGTTACAAATGATAGTTTGGTTATCTCCAATAATTCTTTTGATGTCTACGACCTTATATATTCTGCCTGCTAAATTTTCATTTGATATATCTGCCGGACAAATGATTTTCTTGTTGTTTAACTTTTTTGTCGGATTAATTACATTTCTCGGATTATTTGCTGCTGTAGGCTCAATTTTTGAGAGCGCACAAGAGGCACAATCGGGACTTATGCCGATAATGATTTTAATTATTATACCGTTTTTCATAGCATTAACAATGATGCAAAACCCGACAAACGAGATCGCAAAAATTGCATCGATGTTTCCATTTGCATCTATAATAGTTATGCCTGCAAAAATGATGTTGGTCGATGTTCCGACTTGGCAGTTTATTGTTGCAATTGTTGTGAATATTTTAACCGTTATTGCAATATTCCCAATTGCAGGAAAAATTTATAGTGTTGGAATTTTAAGAACAGGCAAAAAGCCGAAATGGTCTGAAGTAATTAAATGGTTAAAGTATAATTATTAACTCACTTTTATGTCTCTTGGAAACACCGTAATTTATAATATTTTCAGCTTTGCAAATTTAAGCATGAGCTGTTTTACATTATTACCTTCAAAAACTACGGTTGCTTTCTGCATATCTCCGGTACCGCTAATTAAAGTAACCTTACCCAATCCGAATTTTTCGTGCATTACCCTGCTGCCGGGTTTCAATGTTTTATTTGTCTGATCGAAGGATTCATATTCCATATTCTCAAAATATTCGTAAAACATTTCCCTTTTAGATTTCCGTAAGGATTTTCTTCCGATTCCGCCATTAACCTCTTTATAAGTCGATGGTTTCAATTCATCAATAAACCTCGATCTACTTTGATATGCAACCTCACCGAAACGATAACGGGAACGGGCATGAGAAATATATACTTTATTTTTAGCACGAGTAAGCGCTACGTAAAAAAGCCTTCTCTCTTCTTCAACGGATGCATCGGAACTGAATTTATTTGACAGCGGGAAAATATCTTCCTCGCAACCGGAAACAAATACAATTGGGAATTCTAATCCCTTCGCACTATGAATGGTCATTAAGCTTACATAATTTTGTTCTTCTTCATAGGCATCCACACTTGTAATTAAAGATACATCTTCCAGAAATTGCTCCAATTTTGCATTCTTATTAGAAGTCGAAAATTCACTTAATGCGGAAAGCAGCTCATTTACATTCTCCCGTTTCATTTTTGATTCCGTTGTATTTTCCTCTTTATACATTCTAAGTAAACCCAATTCGTCAACAAGTGTTCTTGATAATTCCCCTGCCGATAGTTCATCCTTCAAATCGATATATTTATCGAGCAAAACCTTAAAACCTTTAACATTTTTTTGAATTCTCTCTTTAATATCAATTACCTCGAAAACACGGGTCATCGTTTTAAATAGAGAAATATTATGTTTTCTGGCAAAAGCTATCATCCGGGTAATTGTGGTATTTCCAATACCTCTTTGAGGAAAATTCATAATTCGTAACAAACTCTCTTCATCATTTTGATTTGATATTACCCTCAGATAGGCAACAAGGTCCTTAATTTCTTTACGTTTATAGAATTCAATTCCACCGATTATTTTATATGCTATTTTTTCACGACGAAAGATATCCTCCAAAGCCCGTGATTGAGCGTTAGTACGATATAAGATTGCAAAATCTTTATAAGAAATTTTTTTCTTAGAAATCTCTTGTTTAATAAATTTAGCAATTTGATATGCCTCATCTTTTTCATCAGAGCATTTTATTAAAGTGAGCTGTTCACCCTCATTATTTTCCGTCCATAATGTTTTAATAATTTGCTTTTTATTATTTTTTATAACGGAATCCGCTGCTGCCAAAATAGTTTTAGTTGATCGATAATTTTGTTCCAACTTTAAAATTTTATATTTAGGAAAATCTTTTTCAAAATTCAGCATGTTTGCAATATTAGCACCTCTCCAACTATAAATGCTTTGAGCATCATCACCAACGACACATATTTTACCTTCTTTAGGAGTCAATAATTTAAGCAATTCATATTGTGCTAAATTTGTATCCTGAAACTCATCAACCAGCAGGTATGCAAACTTCTTTTTATATTTTTGAAGTATCTTTGGTTTAGCATTAAATAATTCTATGGGTTTTAACAATAAGTCTTCAAAATCCATAGCATTATTAATCGTCAACCTGTTTTCATATTCTTCAAATATTTCAGCCACTTTTTCATCAATAAATGAGTCGATAAATTTTTCCTTAAACTCATTCGGCAATATCATGTGATTTTTCAAATAACTTATTCGATGTTTTACTGAATTTGAAGTAATATTTTCTAAATCAATATTTAAATTCGTTATAATGTTGGAAACCAACGAAAGAGAATCCTCAGCATCATATATAGAAAAATTATTTTGATAATTGAGATCTTTCGCTTCAATTCTAAGAATACGCGCAAAAATAGAATGGAACGTTCCCATCCAAATTTTCTCGGCTTTTGTACCAACCAGTTCTCTGATACGCTCCTTCATTTCATTAGCAGCTTTATTTGTAAAAGTAAGAGCTAGGAGACTTTCAGGCGCATATCCTTGATCAATTAAATAAGCTATTTTATATGTTAGAACCCTTGTTTTACCTGAGCCGGCACCGGCTACGATTATATGAGGTCCGCTGTCATATTCAACTGCATTTTTTTGGTTTTCATTTAATGTTTTTAGAACGATCATATATATTTTGTTTTTGTGATGAATAAATCAATTTTTAAAAAGCAAATATACGGAATTGTATGCGGAATTTAAAGGATATGAATTAGCCCCATTTGATTAATTTCCCTAAATTGGAAAACATAAAACAGCTCTTTCCCCCTTCCGTCATTTCGAACGGATGTGAGAAATCTCATATTCAAAAGACACAACTATATAACTTTTAACGGGGTATTCACTTCTATCCAATTATTGCTTTACTGTACTAAATATTTTCTCAAAACAAAATTGTCTTCGCGAGCCCGATAGGTCAGTTCAAGACTGTTTAACAGATTGCCGCGTCGTTTACACTTCTCGCAATGACACTTCTGCATTACAAAGATATTCAGGGAACGCTATACTAGTTAAGAAATTTATCTTTAATTTTTAATAAATAATTAAAAGCATCTTCATAAGTATTCGCAATTTTTCCATCTAAAATAGCCTCTTCAATTGCAGATTTTATTTCCCCCACTTTTTTAGAAGGTTTCAACCCACAGACTCGCATGATTTCATCTCCCCTTACAGGTGATTGAAAAGCTCTTAACTTGTCCTTCTCTTCAACTTCCCAAACTCTTTTCATTACTTTTTCATAATTCCTCAAGTATTTAGCAACTTTTCTATCGTTTTTACTTGTTATATCTGCACGACAAAGAGTGATTAAATCTTCAAGGTCGTTACCTGCAGCTACTATTAATCTTCTGATAGCAGAATCCGTTACCTGCTCATTGGTTAAAGCAATAGGGCGCAAATGCAATCTTATTAATTTTTCTATGTATTCCAATTTATTAAGCGGTAATCTCATCCTTCTGAATATCCCTTTTATCATCTTGACGCCGATCTCATCATGTCCGTGGAATGTCCAACCAATACCTTCAACAAACTTTTTAGTTTTAGGTTTTGCAATATCGTGAACTAACGCTGCAAATCTGAGCCAAATATTACCCGTAACTTTGGAAATATTATCCACTACATCACAAGTATGGAAAAAAACATCTTTATGATGATAATCATTTCGCTGTTCCACTCCCGCAAGATTAGAAATTTCAGGAAATATAACGGACATTATTTCCGAATAAAATAATAATTTTAATCCAACGGACGGCTGTGGAGAAGCAAGGATTTTGAAGAATTCATCGGTTATTCTTTCCGGAGAAACGATCTTTAGCCGGCCCTTTAATTTCCCAGCGGCTTTGTTTAAATCTTCAATTACCTTAAAATTCAATTGTGATGCAAATCTGTATGTGCGCATAATTCTCAGCGGATCATCATCAAAAGTCTTTAGCGGATCTAAGGGAGTTTTAATAATTTTATTTTCTATATCCTCCAATCCATTATACTTATCAATTAGCTCACCAAAATTTTCTTTATTGAGAGAAATCGATAATGTATTAATCGTAAAATCCCGTCGCCGGATATCATCATCAAAAGAACCATTAGTAATTAACGGTTTCCTGCTGCTCTTTTTATACGATTCTTTTCTCGCTCCAACAAATTCCAAATCAAAATTTCTGTATTTAAAATGCGCCGTTCCAAAGTTTTTGAATATAGTAACTTTCTTAATGTTCAGCTCATCAGCAAAACGGGAAGCAAAATAATCGCCGCTTCCAAGAACAAGAAAATCCATTTCTTCCTTTTCCCTTTTGAGTATTATATCCCTTACAAATCCCCCCACTAAATAAACTTGTACGTTCAGTCTTTCAGCAATTTCCGATGCAACAGTTAAAAACGGATAATCTTTTAATTTATTCTTAAGATTCATATATTATCTTTTTTATTACTTAATTAAAGCTAATTAAAAAACTTCTCAAAATATTTATGAGACTTATCTAAAAAGTCATATTCAAGTTTTCGAATTGTAAATATTAACAAAAGTCAAAGATTTTTCAAAAGGAAAAACCTTTTTAGAAGAGACTCATTTGTTAAAAAATAAATTTTTTTAATATGTAATGAGAATTTTTATTTAACCAATTTATTGCGTTATAATTATTTTTCAATATTATACTAAAATCCGGGCCGGCTTGATAAAGCAAAGATAATTTAGCAATTTTAAGCGCTCTCTTGAAATCGAAATTTTCAACCATATATTGTGATAATTTATACATTGCATAACTTCCGGCATAATTCTTTACGGTAAAAACACGATAGTACTGCTTTAAGAAAAGCCCATATTCTTCATCTAATGATTTGGCAATAGTAATTGCCACCGGTACGGAGTAAAAATTTAATTTTACAGAATTTAATTTTTCAAGCACTAAATATTTATTAAATTCATTACCCTTCAAATATAAATACAAGAGAGAATCTTTTTGGGATAAACTCAATCTTAAATTGCTTAAATTATAAAATCTTCTATTAGGATTTTGTTTAACTATCCGATAATAAATTGAATCGGCTTTTGTATAATTTTTTAAAGTTGCAAACAAATCAGCCAAACTAAATTCGATACTGTAATAATATGCCGTATTTTTATAATATTTTAATTTACTCTTTAATAATATAAGTGCAGTGTGGCGTTTGTTTAATTTTTCAAGTGAATTAGCCATCCCAATTAGTGCGGAATAATTATCACCAGTATTTAAGATTTCCTCAAACATATTTTTTGATTTATCATATTCATTTCTATAATAAGCCGACCAAGCGTCGGATAACTCTGCCGCAACATAACGAGGACAAACTTTATAAAAGATTGCTTTCCTGCCATAGTAGTAATCCGCTTCATCTTTTTTATCACTTGCATTAATGTTATCTAACTTACGATAAAAACCTTTTGATAATTGATTCAACGGCTTACCGTAAACCTCATTAAAGTTAAGACCCACGTATAATCTTTCAAATTTTTCTATGCCGTACTTTTCTACTAAATATTTGGTAAACGAACCTGCATATACATACGAAAGGGATGATGTTTGACCGAAAAAGTTAAAACCGGTGTATAGGTTTCGCAATGAAATTCTATAATTATTTTTATAGGCAAGCGCAGCCATATAGTCAATAGTATTATCATCATAAAACGGATCGGCAGCTACGGCGATCCCCTCAATCAGAGAAGGATTTAAATTTTTTGCGACTTCAAATATGCCGGTGCCGAATTTAACTGAAAAACTATGAGCTAATTCATGTTTTAAAATCGAATTATAATCATTGTATGTAACATAAATAGAATATTGCCAAGGTTTTGCCATATCGGCATTTTTAGAGCCGAATAATTTACCTTTTTGATCAGAGTTTAAAAAAATATAAGAATTAATTTTTCGCGTTAATTTATATTTAAAAAATTTTTCTAATTCCGCATAGTAATATTCATGATATAATGAAATAACTTTTACAAGATTCTTATCTATACCGGAAGAAAAGTGAATTGAGAAATGGGGAGTTTCAACTTCATTATTAAGAACCGAATTTAACCTGCTAAAAGTTGTTGAATAGCCGAGTACGGGCGAAATATAAATAAATACGGTTGAAATTATTAAAATCAAAAAAATGAAAATGATCCTCGCGATTCTCTTTTTTTTTATAATAATAAAAGAGAAACCCGCTATTAATCCGAAAAATAAAACATTTAATATCCTATAACCGATAAGTTTTAAACTAATTTTGATTGCCACATCGTAAACAGTGCCGGGATAGTAACCAAAAATCGGATTAAAAAAATAGACTTGAGGATTAAAATAGAATTCTAAAATAGGTATGAACAAAATTAAAATATAGACAACAATAAAAATTAAAATCGTTAGTCGTTTGATATATAAGAAAGTCAACATACCTAATGCACTTCCGATTAGAACAGAAGGGAAAGTAATAACAAAATAAAACATTAAACCGTCATAAAATGAACAGCTTATTGTAAGGATCGAATGAATAATAGATATAAACGCGGGAATAATTAAAAATAATGAGACGGCTAATAAAAGGTTGTTCTTAAATTTAGCTGATAAATTAGCGCCGGATTCTTTTTTTAATAAAGTTATAACGTAAAATCCGGACAACAAAACTAATAACATAGAATTAAGCGCGGAAAATTCAAATCCGAAAACATTCGTCAAAGGATAATTAAGAAGTACAATATTAAAAATTATTATACAAAACAGATAAACAGCTAAATAATTTTTTGCGAATAATATTTTTTTAAAATAGCTCAAAATTAATATTCTGTTCCTGCAACTCTTTGAATATCCGCACCAAGTTTTTGGAGTTTCTCTTCAATCCTTTGATAACCTCTATCAAGGTGATAGACTCGTAATACTTCGGTTTTACCTTCCGTAGCTAGACCGGCTAGCACTAGACCGGCGCTGGCTCTTAAGTCGGTAGACATAACCTTTGCTCCGGTTAATTTTTTTACTCCTTTAATTACAGCCGAATTTTCATTTACCGTAATATCAGCTCCTAATCGCATCAACTCCGGTACATGTTTAAATCGATCGATATAAATACTATCGGTTACGGTAGAAACCCCATTAGCCAATGTCATATAAGCGGTCCATTGTGCTTGCATATCGGTCGGAAAGCCTGGGAATATAGATGTAACTGCATCGGTAGGTATGATGCCGTTTTCCGCTGCGGATAAATTTATTACGTTATTATTTAGAATAATATTACATCCACTATCCTCAAGTTTTGACAGAATTGCATTAACATAATCCGGTGAAATTTTAATTTTAATATTTCCGCCGGTAATAGCAACTGCAATTAATAAAGTTCCCGCTTCAATTCTGTCGGGAATAGTATCAATTTCAACAGGTTTTAATTCATCAACACCTTCAATAGTAAGAGAAGATGTTCCAATACCCTCAATTCTTGCTCCCATTTTTTTTAGAAAGACAGCCAAATTTGCTATCTCCGGCTCCATTGCCGCATTGTTAATTATTGTAACTCCCTTCGCTAATACGGACGCCATCAAAATATTACCTGTTGCACCGACCGATGAGATATCAAAGTTGATTTTAGCACCATGAAGTTTACGGGCTTTAGCAATGATGTATCCTCCTATTAAGTCAATTTCCGCACCCATCTTTTTTAATCCTTCAAGATGAAGATTAATAGGACGAGGACCCCATGCGCAACCCCCCGGCAAAGATACTTTCGCTTTACCGAATCTCGATACTAACGGACCCAGCACATAGACTGATGCACGCATTTTCTTTACATGTTCGTATGGAGCATCCTGACTAACAATATTTCCTGTATTTAAAGTTAAAATATGATCTTTAAATTCGGTTTGAACACCGAGGTAATTCAATAATTTTATCATTGTAAAAACGTCATTTAATTCCGGAGTATTTTTCAGAACAGAAGTTCCGCCGGTAAGTAGTGAAGCAGGCATAAGAGCCAGAGAAGCATTTTTCGCACCGCTGATTTCCACTTCACCGGAAAGTTTTTTACCGCCGTTTATTACAAATTTATCCAATGGATATTCCCTTTGAAAAAGTGTCGTTAAATTTTAATAATGAATTAGATTAAATTATCCCGGCAGGGAAAGTTAAAGATTAAGGCTAGGAAAATCAATTAATATCTAACTTGTTAGTCAATATTTTACCATTGTAGCCAACTATAAAAATCTTTCTTGCGGGCGTAATTGTTAAAGCCGTTAATGCTGCATAATCTCCGCTTGAAGTAGTTTTCCAAGTTTTTCCTATATCATACGATAAATAGATATTTCCTTTGTTTGATAATATAATTCCATATTTCCCGTTAAATAATTTAACGGCATAAAAACCGGCAACTGTATTAGTTTGGATAATGTTCCATGAAGCCCCTGCGTCACCGGTTCGTAAAATACTTCCATTCCCGCCTACAATAACACCAATATTATTATTCAAAAAACTTACGCTTCTCAAATATTGGCGGTTCTTATTTTTTAATTTTATCCATGAATTACCGGTATCCGTTGTCCTTAGAATAACTCCATTCCAACCGGTTATTATACCGTCATTTTCATTTGAAAATGAAATATCATATAATAAATCACTCAATGGAGAAACTATTTTATTCCAATGAATTCCTTCGTCAACAGTCTTTAGAATTAGACCATTATTTCCGACTATGAAACCCGTCTTTCGATCCTTGAGAAAAGTAATACCAAATAAAGACGCATTCACGTTCAGTTCCACTTTACGCCATGTTCTTCCGGTATCGGATGTAGTCAAGATTGTTCCATTCTCACCGATTAAAAATCCCTTATCGGGATTATCGAAATTAATGGAATATAAATTAATTGATGCAGAATCACTCAAAACATTCCATGTATTTCCTCCATCTTCGGTTTTGAGCACTGCGCCTTTATTACCGCATATAAATCCTATCTTATCGTTGATAAACGTTATTGCATTAAAATTATTCGAGATCGGGCTTTTAATTTGTTTCCAGTTGGACTTTAATTTGTATGAAGGATTTGTTTGATAATTATTTTCACCTGCCGTGAAGTTATTGGAATTTATACCGGCATGATTTGACCAAAAACCGGATACGGTATTATAGACAAAATAAGTTAGTCCGGCTAACAAAGAAAAAAATATAAAAGCAAAAAAATAAAATTTTACTTTTTTATAAAAATTGCCTGTCGAATTAATTTTGGTTTTAGTTTTTGCGGTACTATCCTTTTTTTCTTGCCGGTAAGATAATAACGCAAATAGATTATCGACATCAACTAAAAATTCTTCGCATGAATGATATCTTTTTGATAAAGATTTATGCAAAGCCTTACCGACCATATCATCAACCGCCGCCGGTAATTCCGGACGAATAGAAGAAATTTTTGGAGGCGCTTTTTTTAAATGAGCTTCCATTATTTCGTAATCTGTACCCCGATAAAATGGAGTTGAACCGATTAACATTTCAAAAAACGTAATTCCAATCGAGTAAATATCACTCTGATTTGTAGGTACAAACGCTTTTATCTGTTCAGGGCTCATATAAAGTAAGGTGCCGATTTTTGTTCCCGTTCTTGTTAAGCTCCTTGAATTATCATATAAGGATTTTGAAATACCAAAATCCATAATTTTTACAACACCTTCTTGATTTATGATAATATTTGAAGGTTTAATATCTCTATGAATAAAACCCTTGCTGTGAGCATAACCTGCACCGAGCAGCACCTGTCTGAGAATATAAAGTGCATCATAGAGTTCCAGTTTACCTTGTCTTTGTATTAAATGTTCTAAAGTTTCCCCGTTTACATATTCCATAGCAATACCAAGCACACCTTTATCCTCGGTAAAACCATAGACAGGGACAATATTAGCATGATTGAGCTTAGCTTGATTTTTAGCTTCATTTTTGAAACGGGCAATAAATTGAGGGTTATTAATCGCTTGTGAATTTAAGATTTTAAGAGCTATATATCTTTCTAATTTAAGATCGAATGCTTTATAAACGATGCCCATTCCCCCTTCACCGAGTATATCAATAATTTTATAATGTTCTATTTTTTTGCCGATCATCGAATTAATTATTTTGAATTAAAATAAATGAATAATTATCTGGGGCTCCTCTTTCTTCGATAAGGGTAATTAGTTCTTTTTTAATAGTATCAAAATTATCCTTAACTATTATATTTTTTAACTCTTCATCATTCACCACACCATAGACCCCATCAGTGCACATAAAGAGAACA
>CBFDUR010000023.1:0-10655 GCA_965613005.1 uncultured Ignavibacteriales bacterium | reverse complement strand
TAACGTTTTTTGTAACGGTTTCATTCGGATTTTGATTATTCCGGTTTTCTTCAACTTTAACCAGGAGATAAAAATGTATGATTAATTTATCATGTGCTCTTATCAATCCCCAAAATGCTGTGGGTGGAATTATTCCATAATCGTGCATCGAAATTGGTAAACTGCCTGTTAATTTTAATTCATCATTTGGTAGTTTATGAATGTTAATTTTTATTTTGACCGTATTCGTTTTACCGGAAATTGTTAATTTTCCTATTGATTCCAATACAAATGTAGAATCGGTTGAATCGTATGGTGTAATAAGTTTTGCATTGGTAAGCACATAATGAATTTCGGGATATTTATCCAACTTCATCGCACGGTACATGTCATTGTTCAACGCATCCTCTCCGCAATCAAAACTTTTTACCGGGATCCATATAACAACTTTATTTGTATCAAGTCTTGTCTTTCCGGAATCCTCTTTTAAAGAATCGAAAGAATTTGATAAAGAACCATAACCGACTATCTTTTGAGTGGAGCAAGTGAAATCGTTGATGGTTGATGTTCCCTGAATCCAAAATTTACTGCCGGGAAGAGTTTTATATACTGTTTTAGTAACTTTTTGAGCATAAACCTTTGTTCCGGTTATGCAAATAAATAGAACAGCAATAATAAATATCAAGTAAATTTTAATTTTTTTTACATATTTAAAACTATTTCGTATCAGCATTATATTCTATACGGTGTACCCAATAATATTTTTGTAGCTTTATTAAAAGGTTATCCTTGAATTCCGATTATTAATTTTTTAACTTTAATTTTCAGCCGGCACATTGAATTTCACAAGTCATTACTTCATAAATGATTAAAAGATTTTTTATTTCTATTTTTCAAAGCAAATAAGAATATTTACAGTTTATTTTAGTGAAATTTCTACATCAAACTTTACAATAACTACCGGACGAACCTTAATAGTTCCAAATAGCATTGTCGGGGGTTCTATACCATAATCGGCCATTTTAATTTTTTTCTCCCCGGTAAACCTATAAGTGCTGTCTTTTTGAAGTGTACTTTCAACATTCATTTCGATAATATTTTTCTTGCCGGCAATCGACAATTCACCCGTAGTTTTCAGAACTACTGATTTACCTACCGAATCAGGAAGAGCTATTGGATTGATACTCAATAGCTTGTATGTAATATTTGGATTATCTATCGACTTTAATGCCTTATTCATATTTTTATTCATTGAGCCATCACCCGAATCAAGCTTTTTGACAGGGATCAAAATATTTAATTCGTTAATATTTTTATTGAAATTATTGGATGTTGAATCGGTTTTTGATCTAATAATTGTAAGGTAACCGCGGATTTCCGTAGCTCTAATAGTGAAGTCATGTAAAGTAGAAGTACCGTTTATTGTCAGTTTACTTTGAGGTTCTATTTTTAAATTTACAATCCCGGTTGATTGAGCAAATAAGTTTATACAACCGAAAACTGCTAAAACCAAAGCTGTTAGAAATATTTTTTTATAAATTTTCATTTTATATTTCCTTTTTAAATTTAATTGAAATTATGTCATGAGTCGCTTCTAAAAAAAATATTTTTTTGTGGAAATACTTCAATTTTCTTTAATATTCATAATCCGTAAAGTTGAAAATTATCTTTTTAGATACACCTCAGATCATTAAAGTCATTTCTACAGTCCTTAAAGACAATAAACATGCCGTATTTATTTATCTGAAAATAAACTATATAACTATAAGCAATTCTTATTGAAAACTAAATTGATTAGCAAATCTAATTAGATTAATCTTGCATAACTGCATGATTGTCAAATAATCAGTATTGCATGGTTGCAATACTTTATATACAACCGGATCGAATCAATTAATTCTTTTTTTTGTTACTAGCTTAATTATAATGGGTTATGTGAGCGATTTTCTATGTATTAACTAGTGGCACTACAATTGCAAATTTAAGAATAGAAGCTTAAGGCGAAAATAATGTCGTGTAAAGCGAAATAAAAATTTAATTAAATAGATAAAGGAGAATAAAACATGAAAAGGCTAAATGTTACAGTTATTTTCTTATTGACAATATTCATATTATCATTTACAACACAAGCACAAGAAAACAAGCAAGCAGAGGAGAACGCGCCAACTTTAAAGATTACCGGAGAAACGGCCGGTGTTGTACAATATTTAATTCAAAATAACGATAAAGGAACGCTTGCGAAAATCCCTTGGGGATTCCAAAATGCTGTCGGTAACTTGATTTTTAATGCACGTATAGCCAGCGGAATAAATATATATTTCGCAGCTTTTCTTAGTAGCAGTCACCACACAGGTTATTGGATGGACAGAGAAGGGTACATTAAAATATCTCATCTTCCAAAGTCTATTGATGTTCTGGGATTAAATAACACATTATTTAAATACATTACATTTAAAGCGGGGCAGATGGAAATTGATTTCGGTTTGTGGCATCTCATAAGGTCTGATAATGCTCAGGTTCAAAAGAATCCATTGATAGGAAATTATATTATAGATGCAAATACGGTTGAGCCGGCTATGGAATTGATAAGTAAAAAGGGTTTTTTTAATTGGGTAATCGGTTTCGGAAACGGTACTACAACAGGTGATTTTCAACCGGGCAGAGGAACGGAAGTACACGGTAAGGTATGGTTAAATTTTGATAATAAATTAAATATTGCAGGATCGGTTTACAGGGTTAATCAATCCAACAATGGAACGGGTTATCCCAGTGGCGGTACGAAAAGTTATTTATATGCAGGGAATAGAAGCGGCAGCCGATATGCAGGCATTTTCGGGGCTGGTCCTGAAGTCGGTCAAATTGCACCGGCGAAAGGTCAGAATGTTACTGCATATCAATTTGACGGTTATTATAATGTAAAACCACTAAAGATATTCGGTATGTATGGATATACAAAAGACTCCGATATAAATGGAAGTGCTCCGGGAAGCCCGGAAGAAGCATGGTCATATTATGGAGCCGATGTTACTTATTATTTGACTCCCGCTTTGTATGTTGCAGCTAGATATAATGCGGCTATATCAAAAAAATATCATGGTAAAGATGCCGATATCAATGTTAATAGAATTCAACTAGGCGGTGGATTGTGGATAACGGACTATGTTTTATTGAAGTTGGAATATGTTAATCAACACTATAAGGGATTTTCATCAGGTCCTTATGCATATAATGCACGATTTCACGGATTCTTAACAGAGTTTTCAGTGTTCTTCTAATGGATTATCGTGTAGTTGTTCTACTAAAAAATACCTATGATTCGTTTACGAATAATTGTTGTCGCGAAATTGATCGCGGCAACATTTTTTTAATTGTTAAAATGACGTTATGCTGGGATATTCCTTTAAACAGGGAGTTCCCCACTTTGTTCGAAATGACAAAAAAATTGAAAGTCTTGTGTCATTGTCGTATCCTTTCAAATAAAAATGGCTCTATTCAAAGAACGGGGTGATTTGTAAAACCTCAATAAAATTAGAGCACCCAATATTAAATCCTTCAAGTTCATCCTCGTTTCGATGGATATTTATCCAATTTATTACCTATTTAAAAATTATTCTCAAAATATTCAAAAGAATAATGCAAAAAGTTGAAATTCCGACTTATTTTATTCAACTTTGGGGAATTAAAAAAAAAGTGGAGTCATAATATGTATAGATCTCATTAAAGCTTTGACTATAATAAAACCTTGGTTTTTTAAGTGGACTCATTAATCTAAAAAAATTGTGTAATAATGGAATTAATCAAAAAATTAGATAAAATAAAAGAGCTATTCGAACATATAAATCAACAATTAGCTGATCCGTCATTTTTAAATGATCGTGAAAAAATAATTGGTTTAAGTAAAAAAAGAAGTGAACTGTTGGAAATAATATCTGTGTATGAAAAATATTCTGTCCTGTTAAAAAATATTCAAGGGAATAAAGAAATTATTGAGTCAACATCCGATAAAGAATTAGTAGAACTGGCTGAAGAAGAATTAAAAGAACTTGAAAAACTAAAAGAGCAGCTTGAAGAAGAAATAAAAAATTTACTTTTACCAAAAGATCCAAACGATAATAAAGATATTATTATGGAAATTCGTGCCGGTACCGGAGGTGAAGAAGCTGCGCTTTTTGCAGGTGATTTGTTCCGGATGTATAGCAGGTATTCAGAAATTAAAGGATGGAAAATTGATTTAATTGAAATAAATGATACCGGATTGGGCGGTATAAAAGAAGTGATTTTTTCTTTTCATGGAGAAAATGTTTTCAGTAACTTAAAATTTGAAAGTGGAGTTCACAGGGTACAGCGTGTTCCTGCTACCGAAGCTAGTGGAAGAGTGCATACCTCTGCTGCATCTGTCGCCGTTCTGCCTGAAGCCGAAGATGTTCAGATAAATATTAATCCAAATGATTTAAGAATTGATATTTTTCGATCAGGTGGAGCAGGCGGGCAAAACGTAAATAAAGTTGAAACCGCCGTCCGTATTATACATATTCCTACAGGCATTGTTGTTCAATGCCAAGATGAGCGTTCGCAGCTTAAAAACCGTCAGAAAGCTATGAAAGTCTTAAAAGCCAGATTATACGACCGCAAGCTAAAAGAACAGAACGATGAAATATCCGCACAAAGAAAATCTATGGTAAGAACCGGTGATAGGAGTGATAAAATCCGTACTTACAACTTTCCGCAAAATAGGGTAACCGATCACAGAATTGGACTTACTCTTTACAATCTTTCAAGCATTATGGAAGGTAACCTCGATGGACTTATTGAACAACTTAAACTTGCCGACAGAGCTGAAAAATTACAAATTGTCGATAAACTCTGATCCTTTTTCTTACCTCTTAAAAACGTATTACTAAAATTTTAGTGAGTAAATAATTTTTAATATCTGAAATCAAACGAAGATAAATCCAAAGCTCCTGTGTTTTGTTATAATATCAATTGTCAATCATCGTTTTCTATTGTAACGGTATTTTCTTCTTTAGGAGGTAGAATCCGATAACTTGTTTTTTCCACCCCCTTAATATTCTCTAATAATTTTATCAGAAAAATCAACAAAAATCCAATTAGAGAAAATAATACATCTTCAAAATCCATCTTAAAATTTTTCATAGGACCGATGACGGATCCCAGGTATTTTAAAGATATTAACATCAACAAGAAAAAAGCAAAACCCCATAAACCTGAAAATATTGGTTTTAATATGTAGTTGGATAAAAATTTCTTTGGAATAGTTTTTTCTTTTCTTTGGCCGGTTTTTGAAACAACAATACCCTTCATATATCTCCTCCTTCAATATAGATTGGTCAAATGTTTTATTAAGAAATTCAATATAAGAATATATTATACTTTTTACAAGTTATTTCTTTTAATTAAAACTTTGTAATTCTTTAGATTAGCTTAAGTCATGAAATGTCAATCAAAATAAAAAAGAATACTGCCCGGATTAATTTTCAGGTCTTTTTATAAATAGAGATCAAACTAATATCGTCCTCAAACTTATTTCCGGTAAAATTGACAAAGTTCTCTTTAATTTTATCAATCGGGTCATCATCATTAGAAATATTTTCAACTGTTTTTTTTAGTCTTTTCAAGCCAAATTGTTCACTGTTAATATTCCTAGACTCAATTATCCCGTCGGTAATTAAAATAAAAATATCTCTATTATGGAGATCGACGGTAATGTCTTTATAATTACCGAAGGCGGCAAATCCAAGCAACAAACCATTTGATTGCAATTTTTCTACATTTCCGTTTTCAGCATTTTTATAAATAATAGGCAGATCTCCGGCACCGCTATACTTTAAAGTATTGGAAATCTTATTTATTACAACGATCGACAAAGTAGCAAATACTTCGGAAACTTTTGCATCCTCATAAACCGATTTATTAACTTGCTGCAATATTTCACTTGGAGAATATTCTATTGCGGTTTGTAAGACAACTCTAATAGCGCTACGGATATACCCTGCATAAGCAAACGCGAAATACCACGCACCCCATTTCTTCCCCATAACGTCCCCCAACACTATTGCAAGATTATTATCGTCAAGTCGATAATAATCTATAAAATCTCCTCCGGGAATGCCTTCATAGGGTTGATGCCAATGCTTAATTTCAAAACCTTCAAACTCCGGGTGGTTATCAGGGACAACTTTTGCACGTAACGAATCGGCGGCTTGATGGAGCTCGGTTACTATCTTTTGTCTCTCCTTACCCAAACTTTTAATTATTGCACTCACTTTTGCAATAACCACTCTTGGACCCGCTGTCTTCAACACATAATCTGTAATCCCCAGATCATATCCATCGAGGATATCGTCTTCAGTTCCCTTTGCGGTCAGAAAAATAAAAGGGATAGACTTAAGTTCGGGATCGGCTAGAAGCATTTTCCTAAATTGAAAACCGTCTATTTTAGGCATCATTATATCGGAAATAATAATATCCGGATTATATGATTTAATAATTTTAAATGCTTCCTCTACTCCCGGTGCAGTTTTACATTCAAAATGGGCTTTTGTTAAATTGTATTGGAATAATTTTGCTAAAGAAAGATCATCATCGACTAATAATATTTTAGGAACGGTTTGTGTAAATGATTCCTGAAGATTTTTTTTAGAACCGTAAACCTTGTAAATATCGGATCTTCTAATTAAAGATACTACTTTCAATAATAATTCATTTATATCAAATGGTTTGGTAACAATGTCATCACCGCCTACTTCCATGGCTTTGGATTTATCTTCCAGTGTATTTTTCGCAGTAACAAAAATGAAAGGTAAAACTCTGTATTTTTCATTTTCTCTTACTTTTTGACAAAAAGTAAACCCATCCATTTCATCCATTGTTACATCACAGAGAACCATATCAATTTTCTGTTCATCTAGTTTTTTAAATCCTTCAATTGCGCCTGTAGCTTCAAATACGTTATAGTTATTATTCCGAAGATGATGGCTGATTAATTTACGTACTGTAATATCATCATCAACGACCAGGACCGAACGCTTATCATCATTTAACATTTAATAAATTAACTTTCTATTTCTAAAAATTTTTAAACAGAATTTTATAAGTTTCTTCTAAAAAGATATTTGTCTTCTAACAAAGTTTTGATTTTTGAAAATATCAATAATTCGAAAATTCAAAAAATAACCTTTTTAGATATGCCTATTGATAACTTTTAATAGCTTTCTCTTTAGTCGGAAAAGATTCGAACACTCTATACATTCTTGTTAATTCAAACATCGAGTTAACAGCGGGCTGAAAACCGACCAAACGTAAATCTCCGCCCAGACCGGTAATTTTTCTAAGGGATACAACAAGAGCGCCTAAGAATGTAGAATCAATAAATTCACATTCGGATATATCTACTATTAGCTTTCTAGCACCCTCATCGATATCATTTGAAAGAGTTAGTTTAAATTCTTCCGCTTCCTTTAAAGTAGCTCTGGTAAGATTAACAATTTCAACGACTACTTCATTATATTTTTCTTTAATAAAATCCATTTTTCAATACCTTAAAATAATTAAAAAACTCATCTTTCGGAACGATTTTCAATATGATATTTTTCCATTAATCGATAAATCGTAGCTCGTCCGAGCTGTAATTTTTTAGCGGCTTCAACGATATTGTTATTGGTAACTGTGAGTGCATGTCGTATAGCTTCTTCCTTTAATTTTTCAAATGGTACGATATTATCATCGCTGAACAACTGTCCGGAATATTCTTGTCTTATGCTATTTTCATTATCCCTAATATGTTGAGGTAAATCTTCAATATCGATAATATTTTCCTCTGTAATTATCAAACATCTTTCCACAGTGTTCTCCATTTCCCTTATATTACCGGGCCAGCTATAATCATAAATTAATTGTAATGCCTTCTTAGAAAATCCTTTAACATTCTTACCCAATTTTTCATTAAATTCATCTAAAAAATGTTGGATAAGCACCAAAATATCACCCCTCCGGTTTCTTAAAGGCGGTATGTAAATCGGGAATGAATTTAATCGATAGAAAAGGTCTTCTCTGAATCTTTTCTCCTCAACAGCCTTTCTAAGGTCTATGTTTGTTGCAGAAATAATTCTTACATCAGATCTAATTAATTCAGCGCTGCCGACTCTTTCAAACTCCTTCTCTTGGACAACTCTTAGAAGTTTAGCTTGAAGGAGCATTTCCAATTCGCCGACTTCATCGAGGAATAATGTTCCACCGCCTGCTAATTCAAATTTCCCTATTTTGCGTTGATGAGCGCCTGTAAAAGAACCTTTTTCATGACCGAAAAGCTCACTTTCCAAAAGCTCTCTCGGAATGGAAGCACAATTAACCACAATGAAAGGATTATTTTTTCTTTTCCCGTTAAAATGAATTGCTCTGGCAATAAGTTCTTTTCCTGTACCGCTCTCACCGTGAATCAAAACGGTTATATCGTTATTAAGAACTTTTGAGACAAGCTTAAATACATCCTGCATTTTGCCGTCGGCAGAAATTATATTAGAAAAGCTGTACTCCTTTTTAACATTTTCTCGAAGATGTTCCAATTCTTTGGTTAAATCATAACTTTTGATTGCATTTTTGACGGCAGGTTCCAATTTTTGCATATCTATTGGTTTCGGAAAATAATCGAAAGCTCCGTATTTAAGAGCTTCTACTGCAACCTCAACGCTGCCCTGAGCCGATAATATAATTACAGGCAGATTTTCATCCATCTGTTTAACTCTTTTAAGTGTTTCAATTCCGTTTATACCGGGTAGCATAATATCCAGCAATATTAAATCCGGTTTAAGGTGTAATTTTCTGAACATATCTTCACTTTTGGTGAAGGCTTCAGCATCATATTTCCATTTATCCCTCACCCAATATGTTAAAAGTTTAGATATTGCCAGTTCATCATCAACAATAAATATTAATTTATTCACTCCCACTTCCTCATTATTATTAAATTTTGATTCCTTTAGGTAATTTTATTATAAAAGTTGTACCATTATTAACTTCACTTTCAACGGCAATAAAACCTTTATGCAAATCAATTATTTGTTTAACTAAAGCCAATCCCAGCCCTGTACCGGGTAATTCTATTCCGGGTGTGCTTGCTTTATAAAATTTCTCGAATATGTACGGAAGATCTTTTTTCGGAATACCGGAGCCTGTATCTGAAATAATAACTTCAAATTCTCTAAATAAATTTTGTGCAATAACGGTTATTCTTCCTCCGTTATCGGTAAATTTAATAGCATTATTCAACAGCCCATCATAAACCTGTTCCAATTTCATTTTATCTGCATTAACAATAATCTCTTCAGAAGGTAAATCAATTGTTAGAATTATTCCTTTTTCCTCTATATTTTCTTTATTTGATTTAATTATCTTTTTTAGCAATTCGATAATATTAAACTCACTTTTCCCAAGTTCCATTTCTCCTTCTTCAATCTTAGAAACATTCAGAACATCTTCAATTAATTTTGCCAGTCTCTTTCCTTCATTAAATATAATTTGATTGAATTCATTTCTCATTTCATTTGACATATTAGGATCTGAAAGGATAGTTTCGGAGAAACCGATAATGGAAGCAAGCGGGGTTCTTAATTCGTGAGAAATATTAGATATGAATTCATTTTTTAATCGATTTAAATCATCAAGAAAAGATTTTTGATATTTCGATCTGTTCCTCTCGATTGCAATTAATCTGCTTGCTTCAATTAATTTTACTGTCAAATTATGAATTTGATCTTCGTAAGAACGAAGTAAAGTAATATTTTCTCCTATTCCCAGCACGCCGACAATACTTCCATTTTCTATTAAAGCTGCACCATTAAGTTCAAAAATCACCTGTTTACCGTATTTACTAAGCAGGTGAGCTTCTATTGACGTAAACCTATGGTTTGAAAGTAACTGTTGGAATGCTTTACTGACTATCGGTTTATCTTTGGAAGATACTAATTCAATAAAATGTTTACCTTTTAATTCCTCCGGTTGATAATCCAACAAAACTGCACCGGAGTTATTAAGGTCGGTAATTGCTCCATGTTTATCAAGTACAAAAGCCAAGTTCTTGAAAACATTCATATATACATTTAACTTATGATCGTCCGATTTTGCCGGCTGAGTTAAATCTTCATAGTTACTAAAGGATTTTATTTTTTTATTTTCTTCAATTACATCGCTCATATTGCCAAGTGTTTGCTCACTTAATTTAATGCAATTATTTGATCTATTTGAAAATAAATTCTAATAAACTTAATTTTTCTTATATTCATAAAATTTATTTATTTAATATACAAAGAATTAATTGAAATTTATCCGTTATCATTTCATTAGGGCTTAATTTTTTTAAGTGATTAAGTAGCACTGATATTTCTTTTATCTATATAGAGCGATTCGTATCGACTGAAGATTCACATAATATAAGAGTAAGGCAGTGGAATAGAATAGCTTTAGGGGGTTGGATAGAACAACTTATCCCATCCTTTAAACACAAAGAAAACCATCCTGAAGTTACCCCTCTATAAATAAAGTTTTCGTACATATTGATCCCGTATAATAAACCAATAAGTTTAATTGTTATAAAAGAAAAATTAATTTTTAACTTTTTGTTTTTGAAGCGCTTCGAAATATTTTTTTATTAAATCTTCATA
>CBFDUR010000022.1:0-10685 GCA_965613005.1 uncultured Ignavibacteriales bacterium | reverse complement strand
TTTTGGCAAACCCTTCAGTAATATTCGCTGTTTTCCAAAAAATAGCCGACAAAAAGACAGTTTATTTTTACTTTAGAATAGGTTTCTTTTATTAGAACCCTTTGTCCAAAGGACTTGACACTATGCATACTGTTTTCATCCCGTTACTACTGTCTTTGAGACGGTGCTGTCGTTTTGCTCATGAGTCGCTGGCTGTTTCATATACTATTGACTTCCACTCTTATATTCGTTACCTTTGCCACCAATAAAAATGAAAACTAATAACAAAAATATTATCATTAATTTTTCTTTAATGGAGATGTGTTGTTTCATGATGATGCCTATATCATATCGGGAGAACACCTCTTAATGTTTTATTAATTTTATAATATAAATAATTAGCAGATTTTAAGATGAAACCCTTCCGATAACTTATCGAGAAGGGTTTTTTATTGGCCAAAAATAATTATGGAGCAAAAACATGAAAATAAAGGTAAATAATGAATTACAAGAAATAGCTGGAAATAATCTTAATATCGCAGACCTATTAGCAAAAAATAAGGTGGAAGTACCCGATATGGTCTCAGTTCAACTAAACGGTGAATTCATAAAAAAAGAAAGCTTTGAAACTACCTTCGTAAAAGAAAATGATGAAGTTGATTTTTTATACTTTATGGGTGGAGGTAAGTTATCATGACGAATAAATTAGGATTTAGCACAAAAGCCATCCATTCAAAATTTATTAAGAAAGACCCACACGGAGCTTTGCATATGCCTGTTTACGATAGCGTAGCTTTTGAATATGAATCGGCGGAAGATTTGGAACTTTCATTTCAAGGTAAAAAACCAAATCATATATACAGTAGAATAACAAATCCAACCGTTGAAAATTTTGAACAAAAGATAAAAAAGATTACCGATGCTTTTGGTGTAATTGCCCTTTCATCAGGTATGGCTGCAATTTCCAACCTGATTATAACTATTGCAGGTAGCGGGGATAATATTATTACTACAAAACATTTGTTCGGCAATACCTATTCCCTTTTTGAACGGACACTTAAACCATGGGGATTGGAAGTTAAATATTCGGATCTAACTGAATTAGAAAATTTAGAGAAACTTATAGATAATAAAACCAAAATGATATTCTTTGAAACGATTACAAATCCTCAATTGGAAGTAGCGGATATCAACGCTCTTTCTAAACTAACTAAAGATAACAATATTTTGCTTGTTGCAGACACAACTATTACCCCGCTCTGTTTTTTTAATGCTAAAGAGCTTGGGATTGATATAGAAGTACTTTCCAGCACTAAATATATTTCCGGCGGCGGTACTTCAGTCGGCGGTTTAATAATAGATAATGGTTTATTTGATTGGCAGAATAATGAAAAATTGGCTAAAGATGCAAAAAAGTACGGACCATTTACTTTACTTTCAAAACTAAGGACGGAATCATACAGGAATCTTGGAGCATGTTTATCACCGCATAGCGCATATTTGCAGAGTTTAGGATTAGAAACATTTGCTTTGAGGGTTGATAAATCATGTATCAATACTTTAACAATAGCTCAATTTTTAGAATCACAGAAGAAAGTGAAAACGGTTAATTATCCCGGCTTAAAAAGTTCTCCGTATTATAAAATAGCAAAAAAACAATTTAATAATTTACCGGGAGCTTTATTGACTTTTGATCTATCATCCAAAAAAGAATGCTTTCAATTCATGAACCGGTTAAAAATTATTAAAAGGGCAACAAATCTAAATGATAATAAGACTTTGATTATCCATCCTGCTTCTACAATATTTTGTGAGTATGCACCTGAATTGAAGGCGCAGATGGGGGTAAGGGAAACAACGATGAGGCTGGCAGTCGGTATAGAAGATACCGAAGATATTATTTCAGATATAAAGCAAGCTTTGGAGGTATTGTAATGGATTTTAATGACGAAGAATTAGAACGATACAGCAGACACATTATTTTGAAAGAAGTCGGAATAGAAGGACAAACTAAAATCAGACAAAGCAAAATATTAATTATCGGTGCCGGAGGTTTAGCAGCACCGGCTGCATATTACTTGGCAGCGGCAGGTGTTGGTACACTTGGAATTATTGACGGTGATGTGGTTGACCGGACTAATTTACAAAGACAAATAATTCACTTTACACAAGATATAGGTAAACCTAAAGTTATTTCCGCTAAGGAAAAAATCGAACAAATCAATCCCGGCGTAAAAGTTATTACTTATCAGGAAATGGCAGATTCAAATAATGTTTTAGACTTAATTAAAGATTATGATTTTATTATTGACGGTACCGACAATTTCCCTGCAAAGTTTCTAATTAACGATGCTTGTGTTATGGCATCAAAACCATTTTCTCACGGAGGTATCCTTCGTTTTGATGGACAGACGATGACTTATGTGCCCGGTACGGCATGTTACAGGTGTGTTTTCCCTGAACTACCGCCTAAGGATGCTGTCCCTGCATGTTCCCAAGCCGGTGTTCTGGGAACAATTGCCGGCATGCTGGGAACCATTCAAGCGGCTGAAGCACTAAAGCATATTATCGGCAAAGGAAATTTATTAACCAATAGACTTCTGATTTTTGATGCCCTTGAAATGGAATTTAGAACAGTACGAATAAAGAGCAATCCCCTTTGTCCGGTTTGTGGTGAAAATCCGGTAATTACCGAACTTAAAGACTATGATCAACCGGTATGCGATATAAAAAACAAAGGTTAAAATGATTATTATAAAAAGAAAAGTAGTGGAAAATATCTTTAAACATGGGCAACAAGAAGCGCCATTTGAAGCTTGCGGATATTTGGCAGGCAGGGATAATCAAATAACAAATTATTATCCCATGACCAACATTGATAAGAGCGAAGATCATTTTACTTTAGATTCTAAAGAGCAGTTTGCTGTATTAAAAGAAACGAGAGCAGCCGGACTGACTATTATCGCCGTTGCTCATACTCATCCGACAGGTCCAGCCAAGCCTTCAGAGGAGGATATTAAATTAGCTTTTGATCCCGACACCATCTATGTCATAGCTTCTTTAATAGAACAAAAAAATGAAATAAAAGCTTTTAAAATAAGAAATGGAATTTCTAAAATAGAAAGATTGGAGATAATTTAAAATGTGTAAATATAAACTGCCGGAAAGTTTGGCAAATGATATTGACGAGCTGGAGGCTTCGATAAACAAATATAAAAAAGGAGAAATGAACTCTGATGAATTAAAAGCCCGCCGGGTACCTTTTGGAGTTTATGAACAAAGGGAATCCGATACTTACATGATAAGAATAAGGTGTGCTGCAGGGTTCGTTACACCGGAACAATTAGAAAAGGTTATTGAGCTGTCTTCACAATATTGTATGGATAAAATTCATCTTACCACCAGACAGGAATTACAAATTCATTACGTTAAGTTAGATGATATTGTTACTATTATTAGAGAATTGAGCAAAGCCGGATTAGCAAGCCGTGGCGGAGGAGGAAATACAATCCGCAATATTCTTGCGCCGGAAGATGCCGGAATAAATCCGGAGGAAAGATTTGATGTTTCTCCTTATGCTATAGCTTTAACCTCTCGTTTAATTGCCGAAAATGATTCTTGGACATTACCGAGAAAATTTAAAATTGCCTTTTCAGGATCGGATAAAGATAAAGGCTACGCTACAATTTCGGATTTAGGATTCATTGCTCAAATAAAAGCAGGGCAGAAAGGCTTTAGAGTTTACGCAGCCGGCGGTCTGGGCACAAAATCCCGCACGAGCAATCTCCTTTTGGATTTTATTCCGGAAAAGGAAGTTTATAACATAGCTAAAACATTAAAAAATCTTTTCTGGAAGCATGGTAACCGTAAAAATAAATATGCTGCCCGACTAAGGTTTTTATGGGAAAAATTAGGAGAAAAAGAATTTAGAAATAAATTTGCCGAAGAGTATGAAACCGTAAAAAAAGAAAATTACTCCCCCTTAGAAGTAAATAGTTTTAGTAATACAAGTATCGAAGCGACTTTTCAAACCGTAAAAATAGAAGACAAAAGAGATTTTGAATTGTGGCGGAAGCGTTTTGTTAATCCTCAAAAGCAAAGGGATTTATATTCGATAAACATTCCTGTTGAATTGGGATTTATTAAGAACGAGAAGGCACTTGAATTGGTAAACTCTATTAAACCTTTCGGCAATAATGTAATCAGAATAACTAAAGACCAGAATTTTCTGATTAGGAATATTCCGGAGAGGTATTTAACAAATTTTTATGATTTTCTTAAGACAAATCAGGAAAACTTCAACAGACCTTTTATTTATGATAAGATAATATCCTGCACAGGAGCTTCAACCTGTCAGCTTGGTATTTGTTTTTCGCGCAATGCAGCTAGAACAATAATTCAAAAATTATCTAAGAGTAATATAGCTTTGGATAATTTATACAATTTAAAGATTAACATTTCCGGCTGCCCGAATGCTTGTGGACAACATCCTGTGGCTGATCTAGGGTTCTTTGGTAAAGCCGGAAGAGTGGATGGAAAGCTTTATCCTGTTTATAATATTGTAGCCGGAGCAGTGGTTAGTGAAAGTGAAACAAGATTGGCGGAAAAATTAGGAGAAATAAGCGCAAGAGATCTGCCGGAGTTTTTAACAGATTTTTTAAAAACTTATCTCGATAAAGCTGCTAAATACAAAAACTTCAGGGAATATATTTTATCTGAAGGTAAAAGTGATGTGGAATTTATTTCTGGAAAATATAAAAATGTACCCCACTTTAAAGAGGATAAAAATTATTATTACGATTGGGGTGCCGAAAAAGAATTTTCATTGGAAGGCAGAGGTGCGGGAGAATGCTCGGCAGGTTTATTCGATTTGATAGAGGTGGACCTTAAGAATATCAACCGGTTAAAAAAAGAATTGGAAGATATTAAGCCGGAGGATAACATTAAAAGGCAGGAGTTATTAAAGCTGATGGTTTTCTTTGCTTCCCGTATGCTTTTAATTACTCGAGGCGTTGAGCCTAAAACCGACGTAGAAGTTTATCACAGCTTTAGAGAACATTTTATTAAAACAAATTTAGTATCCGGCAAATATGAAGATTTATTAACTTATGCTTTAACTGAAGATAATTCTAACCTTCTGAAAAATGAGCAAGAAATTATTGACCTAACCGGGGAGGTTGTTAAGCTCTATGAAAGTATGGATAATCTTTTTCAATTTAATCTCAACAGAGAAACAGTGAAAATCCGGAAAGAAACAAAACACGAGGCTACTTATATTCAGAGATATTTAAAAGATTTTCGCGGAGTAACGTGCCCAATGAACTTTGTAAAAACTAAAGTAGAATTGGCAAAGTTAAAACCAAGAGAGCTTTTAGAAATCTTACTTGATAATGGTGAACCAATTGAAAATGTGCCGGGTTCTATCAGGGCGGAAGGTCATAAAATTATTGAACAAAAAAAGATTGCCGATTACTGGTCGGTTATTATTGAAAGGGAATAAAGATGATTGATAAACCACGTAGAAGTATCCTAAAAGCAATTTCTTGGAGATTAGTCGGAACTATAGATACCATTTTATTATCCTGGTTGATTACCCGAAAGCTTACAGTAGCTGTTTCAATTGGCTTTCTGGAGGTTTTTACTAAGACGTTGCTTTACTATATGCATGAAAGAACATGGAACAAAATAAAACTCGGCAGGGAAACTACAAATCATCCGGAGTATCACATTAATAGGAGTTCATTATGAATGTAGAGGAAGTAATTAAATACCAAAAGAAATTGAGCAATAGTTCTGCTCAAGAAATTATTTCTTGGGCTACAGCACATTTTGGTGCGACTAATATTGCTTTAGCCTCCAGTTTGGGAGTTGAAGACCAGGTGCTTACTGATTTACTACTGAAAATCAATCCGCAGATACAAATATTTACGCTGGATACAGGACGCTTGGCGCAAGAAACATACGAGGTTATTGAGAGAACAAATGAAAAGTATCATTTTAAAATTGAATTGGTTTTCCCGGATAATAAAAAAGTTGAAGCCCTTGTCAATGAATATGGTCCGGATCTTTTTTACAAAAGTGTTGAAAACAGAAGAAAGTGTTGTTATGTCAGAAAAGTTGAACCATTGAAGAAAAAATTAGCAACACTCAAGGCTTGGGTCTGTGGTTTAAGAAAGGAACAAGGGATGACCAGAAGTGATGTTAAACAAATTGAATGGGATGAAAATTTTAATCTTGTAAAATTGAATCCGTTAGTAAATTGGACGGAAGAAGATGTATGGCAGTATATAAAAAATAATAACGTGCCCTATAATAAACTTCATGACCAAGGTTATCCCAGTATCGGCTGTGCCCCTTGTACAAGAGCAATTAACGCAGGTGAAGATATTCGTGCCGGACGCTGGTGGTGGGAAATGCCTGAACAGAAAGAGTGCGGCTTACATATCAAAACCGGAAAATTAATTGAAAACACCGGATGAGATTTATAAATAATATAAAGCATATAAATATGTATTTACCCGTTTATATCAATATTGATAATAAAAAGATTTTAATAATCGGCGGCGGTAATGTAGCTTTGCGGAAAATTGAATTATTAAAGCAATTTACAAATAATATTGTTGTAATTGCTTCTAAAGTTTCTTCAAAAACAAAGGATACAGGTTGTGAATATTATGAAAAAGATTATGATGCCTCTTTTCTTAAAGGATACTTTTTAGTATATGCTTGTACCGACAATTATAAATTAAATAAAAAAATAAAAGAAGATGCAAATAAATTGGGACTACTAGTGAATGTAGTAGATAATCCTAAACTTTGTGATTTTATCTCACCGGCTATATATAAAAAGGGGGAAATGATAGTGGCGGTTAGTTCCGGCGGGCAGAATGTTTTAAAGTCAATTAGATGGCGAAATAAGATCAAAAAAATTTTCGGGGGATAATCGTACAAGGGGTTGATAAATATTATGCCTTTAAGTGAACTTAAAATATTATGTGAGCCGAGTACACCGGTAATTAAACAAGCAAAAGAAGTAATGTCCTACTTCACAAAAATAAATTATGAGATAAAGAAAATCTCTATTTGTGGTGATAAACCTAAAGATATTTCTCTACTAACGGAATTTCCAGAGAAGTCAGTTGTTCGTGAATTATATAAAGCTTTAATTGACGGGCAAGGAGATATTGCCATATTCTTTGCCAAAGATTTACCTTGCTCAATGCCGAATGAATTAGAAGTTATTTGTTTAGTTACAACAGCATGTGCTTTAAAACGTCATAAATTAGAAAATAATATTAGAGAAGTTTTACCATTGAATACCCATAATCTACGAGGTAACTTAGTGGTAGTTGCCCTATCTAATAGAGCAGATTTGAAAGTGTTATTCAGTCAAATAGATGCAAGGAAAGATTATGGAAAAGTCTATTTAATTGGTGCAGGTCCCGGAGACCCTGAATTAATAACAATTAAAGCGGATAAAATCTTAAAAAATGTCGACAGCATTTATTATGATGACCTGCTGGATAAAACAATTCTAAAAAATTACTTTTGCAAAAAAATATATGTAGGCAAAAGAAAAGGTAAATTTACTTACTCTCAAAATGAAATCAATGAAATTCTTTATCAAGAAGCATTGAGAGGCAAAAAAGCTGCACGATTGAAAGGCGGAGATCCTTTTATATTCGGTCGTGGGGGTGAAGAATTGCATTATCTGCAAGAAAGATTTATTGAAGTTGAAGTAATTCCCGGTATTAGTTCCGCTCAAGCTGCTGCTGCTGTTTCTTTGATTCCTTTAACAATGCGGGGTGTAAGTAAAAAACTATCGTTTTTAACCGGGCATACTGCGGAAAAGAATTATTGTAAAGATACCTTTAATAGTTCTTCTACTATGGTATATTTTATGGGGGCAACAAGATTAAAAGAGATTGGCAGAGAATTAATTAGCGGAGGGAAAGCCCCTGATACACCCGCAGCTTTAATACAAAATGCAGGCTTATTAAATGAGAGGATAATAATCAGCAACCTGTCTGAAATGATAAAGATTAAAATAGAGTCTCCTGTAATAACAATAATAGGAGATGTCGTCAAAACTTTCCATAAACAACCGAAAATACTATTTACAGGGTTAAATCCCGAACATTGTAAAGTACGGGGCAAAATTGTTCACTATCCTTTAATTGAAATAGATAACCTAAATTTTACTGTCGAAAAATTAAATAGTTATGACGGCATAGTATTTACCAATAAAACGGCAGTAAATATATTCTGCGAGAAATATCAAATTACCAAGTTTCAAAAGATTATTGTTCTAGATGATCATACTAAAAATCAAATTGAAAATTACGGATATAGGGTTGATTATCAACCGTTAGTTGCCGGTTATGATAATTTAGCCGAGCTTATAAATAAATTAAAACTAAAGAATGTCTTATATCCCTGTTCAAATATTGCATATAATAGACTGCATGAGATGGGAAATGTGAAAAGCGAAGTATTTTATAAGATAAAACATAAGACACAATCGGAATTAGATATACATGAGTTTTCCGGCATAGTATTTAGCTGCAATTCAACAGTTGATGCCTTTTTTAATTTGTACAATTCTATACCTCAAAATGTTGTTGTTTATGTTTATGAAAAAAACATGGTTGAAAAATTGGCTGTGAAAGGATATGCGGATAATGTTCAAATAATACCGGGGTTGTAAAATAAAAAGACACGCATTAAAATTATGCTTAAAAAACTAGAATAAGAATAGTTAAAGATAATTTTTAATAAATAGACATCCATATCCCACTTGGTAACCGTTTCCCAAGAGATAGGCAGCAAAGCTGTGCCGGAAAGTATGACAACTAATTGGTTTGTTTATTCCGGATTTGCGTGCAGTAATTATACTATCTTTCCCGGCACATCAAAATATTATCCAGCCAATTGAATATTGGAATAAAGATCAATTTTAATTAAGTTATATTGAAAGATAAAAGATGCATAAATTCTATTGAATATATGTTAGGCAGTTAACCTGCATAAGAGATAATCAAAAAGGAAAATTAATATGAAAATTCTCATGATACTTACATCACACGATCAACTCGGAAATACAGGAAAGAAAACCGGATTTTGGCTTGAGGAGTTTGCTACTCCTTACTATGTATTCAAGGACGCAAATGCAGACATCACTCTTGCCTCACCTAACGGCGGACAGCCACCTTTGGACCCTAAAAGTGATGAGCCTGATTTCCAAACAGAAGCAACTAAGCGTTTCAAGGGCGACGTCGACGCTCAAGCAGCATTGGCGAATACGTTAAAACTATCAAATATTTTACCTGGAAATTATGATGCGGTATTTTATCCCGGTGGGCATGGACCGCTTTGGGATTTGGCTGAAAATCGTAGCTCTATTGCCTTGATTGGATCCATGTATGCCTCTGGAAAAGTAGTGGCTACAGTTTGTCACGCATCTTCCGTACTCCTGCACGCCAAAGGACAGGATGGTTTCCCTCTAGTAAAGGGAAAGTCTGTAACCGGTTTTAGTAATACCGAAGAAGACGCTGTTCAACTTTCAGAGGTTGTGCCTTTCCTAGTGGAAGACGAGTTGAAAGTGAAAGGGGCAATTTACTCAAAGGTTGACGATTGGCTTCCATATACTATCACCGACGGCAATCTGATAACAGGCCAAAATCCAGCGTCATCAGAGTCGGTGGCAAAGGCAGTGATAGAGAAAATCAAGCAATAATTACTCAACAATGCTCGTGCCCCCCGGCCGGCGGTTAGTTGCCGCGGCTGAAGAGCGTCGTTATACCTATGAGAGAAGGCTCAGGCCTACCTTTTATTAAATGCCGACTGAGAAAAGATGTTTATACATATTGGAAATTTACCTGTAAATTTTAAAGAAGATGAACTGATTGAAATAATAAAGATGCGACGCACAGGGACATTAATGAATGGAATCAACGCTCGATAAATGACCGATTAATACAAGCAAAAGAATCAAAATCCAAGGTTAAAAATAGAAACGGGGATAACAAACCTTATGGATTCAAACATCCATTTTATTTTTTCTGTGTTTTACAAAATGAAAAGCCTCATATTATTCAATACAAGGCATTTTAAGCTCCTTTGATCAAAATTATAATTATTAATACCAATAATCATGTTGTAATTAACTAAATTTAATTATATACAAGATATTTATTGTTAATTCAATAGTGAATTGGTAAATTGATTTAATATATAAATATAAGTAAAATAATTTAATAATCTAAATACTATTCGGTGATTTATAATATTTTTTGAGATATTTGTAGTATACAAAAAGTAAAGCAAACGGTTCATTAACTGAATAATACAATCTATAATATATTGTAAATTTCGGTATAACGTTATAAAGAATTTACCTTGGAGCCCCGATAAAATACATCGGGATAAACTTGCCGCGATATAATTTAGTGTTTCCTAAAGGGATTACTTCGCAAGAGCTAATCCCCTCTTTTGCTTCGGCGGACAGGCAGGTGAAATGCTATACCGTTATGTGTTTCAACATTCTTTAACAGTAATAAATGATTTAGACAAAAGGAGTGGATCTATTTCAGTCTTGAGATAACGCTCGTTTTTACGTATCTTTTTTGAAACGATAAAATAAAGAATATAGCAAATGAAAACATACATGATTGATTTTAAAACACACAAGGGAATGATTATATTAG
>CBFDUR010000021.1:0-10703 GCA_965613005.1 uncultured Ignavibacteriales bacterium | reverse complement strand
AAAGAAGGATTCTTAGTATGGGTTTTTATAGAGAGATCTTCAAAGTTCCCATGGTCGGAACAAATTACCAACGTCATTTGTTTCGAATTTAATTCTGTAATTACCGTAAATAAAAAATCATCTAAAATTTTTAATGTGTATTCAATGTCGCCATTATATCTTCCGTGCCCGATATAATCAGTTAAAAAATATTCATACAAAGTAAAGGAATTATTCCCGGCGGCTTTTAATAAACGCCTGGCAGCAGTTTGAGGATGGATTATTCTAAGATTATAACCAAGGTTTTTATTCCAACTTTCATTAGTAATCTCCGCAGTAATTGCCTTGCCTTTGCGTACTTCGGTGACTCTATTTAACCGTACACCGCTTAATTTGCAACTTAAAGTAGTAACGTTTAATCTAGAATTACCGGTTTTAAAATAATCAAAATAAGCTTTAGGATAAGCATTTGCAAAGAAAACTTTTTTATCGTTATCCAAGTAATATTGGAAAATATTATCTTTTTTTATAATGGGGATAAGCGTCGAATATGGGTAAGGGCCAAAATGTTTACCAACAAATTTAGGTGCATTCATTCCGCAAAATATAGCAGTTTGACCAGTGCCGCTCTGCGGAAGGCCATCTACACCAAGAAGTGGGTCAACCGGAAATAAAAACCTTCCGTTGCTTTTGAGATAAGGATTTTTTAATGACGGAGTTTCACCGAATAATTCTTTAAAAGTTCTAAAACCAAATTTGAAAAAAGGATTGTACCGGTAATCCTCATTACCAATCCCGATTCCGTCTAAAAAGATCATTAACACTGAATTCATCAAAATGTTTATTTTTTCTTTGCGTTTTTATTCGTTGGAATTATTAAGTTATAAATCTATTCGAAAGAAATCATTACCGGAAAACATTTCTCAAGAAAACGAGAAACTGCAATTTTCCGGCTTTAATTTGTAAATAGTTTCCCGGTTTTATATGAACATTAATTCGAACATTCAGCCTTTTAATATGGACTTAATTATTTTTGTTTTCCAATCGACTCTTAAAATCGGAATATTAAAACTCAATTCAAAATAATTTACTTTAGCCGACGGATACTATGGATACGATATCATTTAGGAGCTGTAATTCGATAACCTATTTTATTCCACCCCGTTAACATGAACAATAGAAATTAAAACAATTGGGAAAATATTTAAAAGTTATTCAATTAATTGGTAAAATTTTAGTTTATCAAAGCAGTCTAAAATTGTTTCTACCAACAGCTCTGTTTCCGGATGAGGAATCAAGACTGAGCGATTAATTGCTTCAAGTACAGTTAGCATAATAAATATTAAATTTCGTTGAGAAATAATTGATTTTAGAATATCAGTCTTCTAAAAAATAATAAATTAATATTCCAAAATTAATCTGCAGTGCTCCCATTGTTATACCGCTGATCAAATCATATTTTCTTGTTTGATTAAGAAATTCACTCTTTCCGGTATTTTGATATTGTCCAAAATAATTATCCGCCTTGAGTTTAAAAAATGCAGTAGTCCCCCCAAGTATCACAATTGTTCCAATCAATATTTTAAAGATATTTCTTTCATAAATGGGTTTCTCAAATACTTTACCGTTAAACTTAAGATCTACAACCTTATTATAATTGAATTGATTAGATAAAATCCTTTTAGTTTCATAGCCGTTTTTTTCTAATCTTAAAACATCAAAGTTTTCAAAAAGAAAAAGCGGAGTATACCCTATTAGGGAATCCGTCTTATAAACAAAAGCATCTTCAGGTTTTGTACGCAGATAAAAGGCTTGGCGGAATTTATATGAAAAATTATATTTTTTACTTTTGTAAATTTTAAGTGTATCATAAATAACCTGCCGATTACCCCAGAGTAACGTATCGGATACAATCATTAGATAATATTTCCCTTCATTTAACCGTAATTTAACACTCCCCTTACCAACAATTTTTTTATTTATAAAAATCACGGCACTATCAGTGCTGCATTTGATGAAAACATCGGCTTTAGATTCTTGAGCTTTAACCTCAACGATTCCTAAAAAAGCTAAAGAAAAGATGACTAATAATTTAATAAACAAATTCATAAGCTCTTAAATAATAGTTATCATAACCAATAAATAATTTATTCCTCCAGAATACCGGTGTTAATTCTGCACGCCCGGGCAATTTCAATGATTTGATAATCTTACCCGATTTAATTTCTACAAATACAAGTTTACCTATATAGTCCGGTACTAAGATCAAATTTTTAGTAACTAATGGTGCTGCGTTTAATATCCCGGATAAATTTATTTCCCAATTTTTTTTACCCGTCTCTTTGTTGATAGAATACAAATTCCCATTTAAATTACCGACAAATATATTTTTATCATTAAATGCAGGAGTCATAACTATTCTTGCATGAGTTTGGAATTTCCATTTTAGCTTACCGTCATACAAATTAACAGCATACAAATTTCCGTCATTATTACCGATAAAAATTACCCCGTCTGAAATGGAAGCACCACTGTAAAAAGAACCTCCAAATTTTTTCTTATACAAAGTTTTTCCGTTTTTTTCATTAATAGCGATGATTTCCCCATTATCATTGCCAAAGACAATTTTATTTTCACTCAGTGCAGGAGAACTATGTGTAGCAGTGTTAGTTTTTGTTTCCCAAATTTTATTACCATATAAGCCAAATTTATAAACATTACCATTATCGGAGTTTAAAATGATACTATTTTTTGATTTAATTAATTGTGTTAGTACTTTTCCCTCGATTAAATATTTTTCATCTACTGAACCGTTGGCATAATCGTAGTAATACAGTATCGAACCATCTTTGTTTTCAGGAACAACAGCATAAATAACATAAAACTTATTTACCACAGGTGAAGTATAAACTGCACCCTTATATTTTAATTCACCTATTTCTTTCCCATTATTGATATCAAAACAAAATACCCTTCCGGATAAATCATTTACAAACACGTAAGGATTATAAACAGTAACCGATGAATTTGTGAATCCGCCGTGAGTTTCATTTTCCCATAGAAGTTTAACAGAATCCGTAACGGTTTGAGGAATGAAAAAATTGCGCGATGGAATTCTACCGAACATTGGATAAGGGTTTTCATCTTTAAGAACCTTGGTTTGGATATAAGACGAACTGCATCCCAGAGCCATAAAAACAAGGAATAACAATATAATAGAATTAAGAAGTTTCAAAAATCCCATCCAAAAAAGAATTGATAAAATAAACCCGGCTGAAAACGAGAAAAATTATCCTCAATTTTTTTACCGATATCATATCTTAAAACAATTACACCTAAAAGATTAATTCTTATACCGGCGCCGATATCGCCAAGAGTAGATTTATAGTTCGTATCCCATGCACTGCCGGCATCAAAAAAAGTAGCACCTCTAATTCCAAAAAACCCTAGATTAAGGAAAGGAAATTTAATAAGTAATTCGTTAATAAGAGGAAATCTGTATTCAATGGAAGTTATCCACATCTTTTCGCCTCTAATTGACCATCTGGGCCAACCACGCAAACTCCAGCTTCCACCCATAAAATATCTTCGGGCTTCTTTACCTTGGTTGTAAAACAGGGCAGTTCTAACAGCAAGAGCAGTGCTGTAACTTAATCTAAAATAATGACGATAATCTACGATCACTGAAAAATAATTAACATTACTATATTTTACATCGCCGGTATAGCCCAGCAAAACTCTTGCTCTAGTACCGTCCAAAGGACCGGTAGGTCCCCATAGAGAATTATCAAATACGTATGATAATGAATTACTTATTAACAAAGCTTTGCGTTCAATAATACCGGTTATTATTTGTTTATCAGAATTAATTACGGAAACATCTGCCTCAATACGTGCAAATTTAGATAATGGATAATTAAGTAGAAAAAATCCACCGAAACTCCGTTCGTAAAAGTATTCCTGTGATTGCCTTATATCGTATCTATTACCGCTAAAGTGAAATACACCATAGCCATAATTAGTTCTTCGTGCTAAATTGATCCTTTGTAATTCGATATTAAAACTTTTTAAGATATCGCTCTGAACTTGCGCAGTATTAAATATCAGAAAATTATAAATATCATTTCCTAAAAGATCACTTAAAGATAAAATAGCCCCACCGCGTGTTCCAAAGATAGGACCGGTGCTGACTTGACTCATAGCATAGTCCAGCGAATATTTGTTTTTATATTTATATTTTTCTTTTATGGAACCGGCTTTGATTACATTAGCAAACCATTGCCCATGTGCGGAATCAAACCTCATGGTTATTTTATTTATTAAATGATTCGTTGAATAATATTTCGTATGTTTATTTAAATTCAATTCATACAAATTCATGGCGGATTTTTCAAATCCTGCAAAAGCAATATGTGTGCTGTCAATGAACGATGGATCAAAAGCGCTGGTTACAAAACCGGATACTCTATTTACAATATTGCCGAACTTTCCATTTTTAATTTTAATTGACCAAAGATTCCGGACACCATCTATTTCCGATGTAAATAACAAATACTTTTTATCAGGAGAAATTCGAGGTGAATAGCTGTTTGTATTAAGATAAGTAACGTAACTAATTGAATGGGTATTTAAATTCAACAGAAATAAATTATACTTTTTTTCAAACTCTCCCGCCGTTCTGTCAGAGCTAAAAATAACTTGATTATCACTTATTCCAAAACACGGGTCTCTATCGTCATAATAATCGTTGGTTAGTCTAATTAATTTATTATTCAATAAATTGAAAATATAAATGTCGCTGAATCCTTTTTGATCAACTGCTTGAAAAACGACTTTATTACCGTCTTCGGAAAATTTTGGAGATGTAATTGTAATTAAGTCACTATCTCTAAAAGTTTTAAACACTCTTTTTTCATTGATTGAATAAAAATGAATAACATCCGTAGCACCCGATTTGGTAACAAACGAGATTATACCTTCTTTTGAAACATCAATTGCCGATTGGAAAAGATGGAATGCTTCAAATTTTTCACTTTTTTCTCCTTGTAGAACAAGTTCGGGTTTAACTATCTTCCTATTACCGGTATGAATTTGGAGACGGTACAACGAAGAATATCCGTCTCGATTGGCTACAAAATAAAGGAAATCTTTTTTTCCTACTTTAAAGAAAACAGGTGAAAAATTAAATCCGAAATCAGTTAATCGCTTTGATGCAAATTGTGGAGGAATTTCGTTTTTAATTAAAGGGTAATATTTCTGCTTCAGATAAAAAACCCAATTTTCGTCTATCTTCTTAATCGGTTCTCCAAGTGTATGTGCTATTACCTTGTTAAAATTAGAATACATCCAAAAATTATCTAGAAACTGCATAACCTTTTCGGGGCCGAATTTTTGTGCTACGTAATTCAGAAAATTTTGTCCCTCTTTGTACATTAAAAATGTTCCGTTTATCTGATAGATATTTTTCAGATTGACAAAATAATCATTTAACACAGCATCGCGCATCACCATTCTGGCTTGACCGTCAACCTTAGTAGACACATACTCGGCTAAACCTTCGGTAAACCACAACGGAGGTGATCTGTCCAATGAGATTCTATGATTTTTTAAAATCCTTATAAGTTTGGAAACCATAAAAACATGTACTAGTTCATGACGTATTACGTGCCTAAAATCGTGTAAGGAACCCGAATAAGGGATTACTACTCTTCCTTTAATAAACTCAAAGAAACCTCCTACACCTTCGGGAATAAAACCCGGTGTTATATTTGTCTGCTCAAATTGATTCTGAGTATTATAAAAGATAAGCGGAATGCGATGGGGAATTATGTAGTTAAATCTTATTTTATATTCCTTAAAAGTTTCTTCTGCAATTGCTGCTCCGATAGAAGCAATTTCCTCCATTCCACCATAATAATAAATATTGAAATGTTTGGTTCGCAGTACTTTCCAATGAAACGAATTATACTGCACTTTATTTCTACCGAAATAATATAGTTGAGCCGGAACGACACTCGAAAGCAGAATCAGAAAAATAAAAATATACTTTAATTTTCTATACAAAGGAAAGAAGCCTCTATCCGATTTTTTGAAAAGTTTATAATTTTAATAATAAGGACTAAGATAATTATTTATCGTGAAACTTCCTGATTATAACCTTTTCAGTAACAGGAACAATCACCGGAGGGCTTTTTGTCGGGTTTCTCCACGATAACAAGGTCCACATAACCTACTTTAATCTTTTCTTAAGTAAATTTATATTATCAATTTCAGTAGGATCGTAACCTCGAATAATAGCCAAATAGTAACTTATCCAATCTCCCAAATAAATTAAATCCATTATCCTTAATTTAAAATCTGATAGATTACTTTCAAGTGTAATAATTTCCGCATTACGTGAGGAGATCAATTCAGATGTAATTTCAAATCTTTTCTTAATTTGTGAATGATAATCTTGATCAATAATATTGATAACTTTTATTGATAATTGTTTATCCGTAAAAGATTCCCAGCCGATTATCTCATTATGATTCAACTCGGGAATCACATTATGAAACGCATGCAACTTTGAATTTTCATTAAATTGACATTTAATACGGTAACCTACAGCCGAAGTAAAATCTGCGGCTGAATAAATAATAGGAATGTATCCGTTAAGTTGTTCCGCATAATTATAGGCGGGATTATTTTCTTTTGAATATTCCTGTCCTTTATCTTTCCAAAGTGAAATTATCTCTTTTACAATACTATCGTTATTTTGAATTAAATTTAATTCTTGTAATAGCTTTAACAATGAAAACAAACTTAGTCCCAAAGCATAACGGGGCTGCAAACCCGGTAAGACTTTAATTAAAGGTAAATCATTTTCATTTGCAATTTCTTCCACTTTGCCACCGGTTGAAATGCAGATAATATTACAATTAATTTTTAGCGCTTTTTGAAGAACTTCTACCGTTTCCTCGGTGTTACCGGAATAAGAAGAAATCACCAATAGAGTATTTCGATCTAAAAAGGAAGGTAATGAATAATTTCTGTTAACGATAAAAGGAATATTAATTTCATTTCCTAAAAAATTTTTTATCAAATCGGCACTTATAGCTGAACCGCCTAGTCCGGAAACAACAATGGAGTGGAAATTTATATTTTTAAGAGAACTTAAATCAAACTTATTGTTCCATGCAAATTCAATTTGTTTATATGAATTTATTAAGGTATCGAACTGATTTTGAGGGTCATATTTAGCTACATATTGTGATATATTCATATTCATCCTTTATATTATATTTCTGGTTCTCGTAATTGTATTATCTTTGAAAAACCTTTCGATTCTTTCGATTATTTCTTTTTCCGTTGAGAATGAAAGACATTCTTCAGCCAATTGTTTAGCATTACTGTATGAAATAGTTCTTATAATTCGTTTAGCATACGGTATAGTTGTTGGAGAAAGGGATAATACAGTTAAACCCAATCCTACAAGAAGAGGAATTGCAAGAGTATCAGCCGCCATTTCTCCGCAAATGCTTACTGTTTTGCCTTCTTTATAAGACCCATTGATAATATGATATAGAGTTCGAATTACGGCAGGATTAAATTCTTGATATAAATCTGCAACAAGATCGTTTCCACGGTCAACAGCAATCAGATATTGTATAAGATCATTAGTACCGATACTTAGAAAATCCACCTCACGGGCAAATTGTTCGATTAGAACAGCCGCGGAAGGCACTTCCACCATGATACCGGTTTTAAGGTTTTTATCGAAATTAATATTTTCGTTTTTAAGTTCTTCTTTGCATTCTTTGATCAGGGCTTTTGCTTCTCTCACTTCAAAAATAGTAGATACCATAGGGAGCATAAAATAGATATTTTTTTCTTTACTAGCTCTTAAAACAGCTCTAATCTGAGTTTTGAACAAAGGCTTGTTTTTTAGTAAAAGTCGAATTCCTCTCAATCCCAAAAAAGGATTAGGTTCAGTGAAATCTAATATTTTAAACTTATCGCCTCCAATATCAAAAGCCCTAATTGTTACTGTGTCCGGATAAATTCTGGAAGAAAGATTAGCATATATTTTTGTTTGTTCATCTTCGGTTGGAAATTCTATTAATTCATCAAGAATTTGTTCTGTACGGTAAAGACCTATTCCTTTAGCACCATTGGTGAAAACCACATCCATTTCACCGGTAACATCCACATTTGCCATCAATGTAATTTCCCTACCGTCTGTGGTTTCAGCAGGTACATCTCTTAATTTGAGTAAGCCCTGTTGCAGCTCGGTTAATTTCTTCGCTTTACGTTTAAAGAAATCCAACTGTTCTTCATTAGGATTTACAATTACGTATCCATGAAATCCATCAACAATCACCGTATCGCCATCTTCAATTTTAGAAGTTGAGTTGTGAGTTCCTACAACAGCAGGGATATTCAATGAACGAGAAATAATTGCTGCATGAGAAGTGAGACCTCCATGATCAGTTACGAAGCCTTTTACATTGCACCTTGAAAATAATATCATATCGGCAGGTGTAAGAGTATCGCTTATTATAATCATATTATTCGTTATTTGTGATTCCCATCCTTTTTTCTGCAAATTCCTGATGATTCTATTTTTAATATCTTCAATATCATGTGCTCTCTCATTCATGTAAGATTCGCTAAAAACCGACATTCTACGCTGATACTTGGATATTTCATCATGGACAATAAATTCCGGTTGTTTTTTTTCCTTTTCAATACGCTTTAAAATATTTGATTTTAAAACAGGATCATCTAAAATCATCAATTGGGCTTCAAAAATAGATGCTCTGGTACCTTCCATTTTTTCGGCAGCAAGCGCAAAGATTTTATTCAATTCTTTTTTAGACTTAGTTAAGGCTTCTTCTAAATTTTTTTGAGCTTCAATAACATCGGTTATAGTACCTTGATTGATTACAAGTTTTTCCTTCATAAAAAGATATACCTTAGCAATTGCAATTCCGGGCGCAGCCGCCAATCCGGCAATTTTATTATCAGCTTCTTTAAATATTTGTGAGAAATTTTTCACAGTTCATCAAATCCTCTATTAAAATAATTAATAATTTCTTTGGCAGCTTGTTCTTCGTCAGGACCATCAAAAGTAAGTTTCAGTTCCGAACCCATTTCGGCTGCGAGAGTCATTACACCAATTATACTTTTCCCATTAATGTTCATACCGTCTTTTGTAATATAAAAATCGGATTCATATTTTGCAGCCATTTTAACAATGGTAGCGGAAGGACGTGTATGCAATCCTGCTTTATTGCAAATTTTAACGATTTTTTCAATCATTAATTTTATTTGTTTCTATATATTAATGAATTTGCAAACCAAATAAAGAGTTCACGGTTATTTTTATCTTTCAAAACACATAATGAGTTTATAGCTCGTTTAGAATATTTTTTTATAGCAAGTCTTGCTTCTTTCAGAACACCAAGTTTAATATAAATATTTTTATATTTTTTTATTTGATTCTTTTTAATTCCTCGACGTTCAATAACTTTTAACAAATCATTTTTAATAGAACCCTCTGCTTTATTTAATGCAGATAAAAATAAAAAAGTTTTTTTCCCTTCCACCAAATCTCCACCTACAAACTTGCCGAATTTAGTTTCATCTGCCGATACATCTAATAAATCATCATGAATTTGAAACGCCATCCCGATGTTCCTGCCGAAATTAGCCAAAGCTTTTATTTCGGCTTCCGAACCATTGCCTAAATAAGCTCCTACTTTACAACACATTTCAGACAATGCCGCCGTTTTTTTCCGAATCATCGTTATATAATTATTAATTGAAACATCATTTTTAGTTTCGAAATCTTTATCCATACTTTGTCCTTCGCATACTTCTACTAATCCTTTGGTAAAAGCGGAAAATATTTTTTTTGAATTCCCATTACAATCTTTTAATAATAATTCATATGCAACAGAAAGCAAGCTATCGCCGACAAGAATAGCAGTATTTGTATTGTACAATTTATGTACCGTAGGTCTGCCCCGTCTTTTATCGGCGTTATCCATAATATCGTCATGAACGAGAGTAAAATTATGCAATAATTCAACTGCAACGGCGGCATTATAAGCCTGATTAAAATTACCTCCTACGGCTTTTACAGAAAAAAGGACTAGTAAAGGACGAATGCGTTTACCTTCTCCTTCTATTATGTAAGAAGCAGGTTCATACAATGAAATCGGTTCTCTATTACCTAATGACTGTTTAAGTTTTTTATCAATTTTTTTTCTTCCTCTTTCATAAAGAGAATAATATTTATTGTTTTTTCCCCCTATCAATAAAGTTCTCCTTTCCTAACTAATTTATTTTTTTTAAGCTCTTTTAATGAAGAAGGCTCGGTTAAAAACATAATTTTTTTAGCTACTTTAAACCAACCGGTTATCAAGTTTACGACTCCTTCGATTCCATTCTTATCTAATTGTTGCAGAATTATTCCGGCGGTAGCAGTTATGCCTGTACCCAAAGCAAAAGCTTTTGAGCTGCTTTTGCAGAAATTCCTGAACCGACTTTTTTAACTATCACCGGTAGATCTAAATATTTAGCCAATATTTCCAAGTACCGGTATATTCGTGATATTTTTCCAAATAATCTTATAACTAAAATAATATTTATTATTTCCAAGTGCCTGACTTGGCTACCTACGCTTAACCTGGACAAGCCGGAACCAAAAAGGGATTTATATTGAAAAATTAACAGTA
>CBFDUR010000020.1:0-10807 GCA_965613005.1 uncultured Ignavibacteriales bacterium | reverse complement strand
ACTATCTTTCTGGACGATTTAGCTTCAATGTTTTTCCACAAAGTCGTGTGCCCTTTCATTTAAGCTTCAGCCAGGGCAATAGTTCGTTTGAAAGTAATGCGATTGCGCAACAATTGACGATCAATGAATTTACATCCACTCGATTGTTAATGCGTCAAACCTATGTTGGGCGTGCGTCATTATATGGGAACTTAGTTTGGTCGCGTGTTAGCAATGATTCTGCTACCCGTGGAAATGCTACCAGTAATAGCCTTAATTTCAACATACGCAAGCGTGTCCCTAAGCACGCACTAGCAGGCAATTTTACTTACTCAACCAACACAAGCAATCAGACTACGACGGTTCCTGAGCGAGCCAATTTATCGATTGCCCATAGTTTTTTACCCGGTACTCGGCTCACGCAAAGTTCGACGTTAAATTACAGCTTAAACACGATAAATGATACCAGCAACGCCAATAAAAGTGAGTCAACTTCTCTCCAATTAGCGAGCTTTTTTGTCTGGAGGCCGGAATACCAATCGCTGAGTGTCAGTGGTGGTGCGCGCCTTACCACTGCGGAATCTTCGGCGAAAACCGGACACGCGTAGTTTTGGTCTTAATTTAGGTTCAGCCTATCAATTATCCACACGTGTGAGATTAAATGGTAATGCCTCGGCCACATTGTCGGAAGATTCTAATAAGCAGTCTTCCGTCTTCAGCGAAAGTGGTTCGCTCTCATTTTCATCCGAGCAATATTCCTTACTGGGATTTAATTACAGTTTTGGCGCGGGTTTTTCGTTAAGTAATACCAATAATGAGTCCGATGACGGCGTCAAGACGGACGCTCAGTCTGCATCAATTGGTTTGACGCATCGCGCGAGCAGAACTTGGAATGTAGGGCGCGCCTCCAATTTAAATCTTGGCCTTTCACAGGGTGGGTCTGTATCGTCTAAGTTTGATAACGAGAGTGAGGAAAATACCAATATTAGCCACAGTCTAAATGTCGGGATTTCGACGCGCGGACTTTCCGGTACGACGTTCGTAGCGTGGTCATTTTCTGATACTCGCACTTTTGCCGAAACCGAAACTGCTTTTCAGCAGTTTTCGATGACTCTATCGCGTAGTCTGACGATTAGCCGTTCCAGTTCTGCTAATGCAGAGGGCATCGTACAAACATCACGTCAAACCGGTGGCACCGTTGAAGATGATAGGGTAATCAGTAATGTACGTATGTCCGCGCGTTTTAGGACCTCTCGCTTTCTCGATATTTACGCGATGCCCTATAGTAGTGGGGTGACATATACCAGGCCCGTGAAGGACGGTATCGTCGGTGATGAGCTGATAGATTGGGTAAATAAGGTGGATTATAATATTGAGTATGGTATCATATCTTCAATCATTAATAGGAAAAATTAAATATTAATTCCCTTACCTATCCGGAAATTTATAATCTTTCAATTTTTTTTGATGAGAAACGATTTCAGCATCAACGAGAAATATAACATCCTCAGCAATATTCGTAGCATGGTCTGCCAATCTTTCCATGTGACGGGTAAGCACGATTAAATGAGCACAAGGTTTAATAACAGAAGGATCATTCTGCATTTTTGAAATGAGTTCTTTGAAGACATTTTTATTATACTTATCAACTTCATCGTCTCTGAGCATAACTTCCTTGGCAAGCTTAGTATCATTATTTATGAAGGCGGTTATTGCATCTTTAACCATAGTCCGAACGGTTTTTCCCATTTCGAACAATTTTGTTTCACTTAATAGATGCCTGAATTTTTCAGTTTTTTTAACTCTTTGAACTATATTCACGGCAATGTCTCCGCATCTTTCTAATTGGCTGTCAATTCGAATAGCGGTAAGAATAAATCGCAAATCAGTGGCAACCGGCTGATACAATGCAAGGAAATTTTCGCACTGTGCCATTATCAAATTATCATAAGCATCCACTTCCTTATCCTGCGCTTTTACAATGTCGTGCATACGAATTTCAGCATTTTCCATATCATTAAAACTATTTTCAACTTGCTCATCAACCAAAGATGCCATCTTTAAAATGTTGGTTTTTAATTCTTCCAGTTCATTTTCAAATTGTCGTAACATTTGATATCCTTTTATAAAAAAAATTATAAAATACGTCTAATCTAGAAAGTTTTCATTCTTTAATTCTTATTAAACCTGTTTTCGTACAAATGAAAAATCAAGTTGTATTATTTGATTTAAAAGCTCTAGTTAACCGTCATTGAAAGTAATCCGTTAAAAAGGCTGACTTTTCGTAATCCGGATAAGCAATCTGCAACTTTACGAGGTTGTATGAATTTATCAATGCAAGCAGAAAACTCGCCTGAAGGAGGATAGCAACGAAGAATCTTTGATTTACCTTTGAAAAGAGACTCTTCACTTTCCGCCTGAGGCGGACAGGCAGTTCAGAGTGACAACTTTCTACTTTTTGGACAACCTTTTGGGTTAAGTTTTTATACTTAGCAATTAATTTTAAAATAGAACTCAAGCAGTAATTTGTTTAACAAAAAATTTTATTTACCAATTGCTTTAACTATTTTTAATACCTAAATAAAATTAAGCAGTCAACTTGAATTAGAAATTTTAATTACTGTTAAAAAGCAAATTAATTTTTGAAATTACTTTTTAATATATAATAAATTATCCAAACCTACCGGTTATATAATCTTCAGTTTGTTTTTTATCCGGCGCAGTAAACATTTTGTTAGTTTCGGAAAATTCAACCAGTTCGCCCATAAAAAAGAATGCGGTATAATCGCTTACCCTGGCTGCTTGTTGCATGTTATGCGTTACAATGACAATTGTATAATTTTTTTTAAGTTCAAAAATCAACTCTTCAATTTTAGCGGTAGAGATAGGGTCTAATGCACTGGCAGGTTCATCCATAAGAATTACTTCAGGATTAACCGCCAACGTACGTGCAATACAAAGACGTTGCTGCTGCCCGCCGGAAATAGCACCACCGGATTCATTCAACATATCTTTCACTTCATCCCATAGTGCAGCTTGTTTCAAACTTTTTTCAACAATTTCAGATAGTTTTTTTTTATTTTTGAATCCATTTAATTTTAGTCCGGCAACAACATTATTAAAAATAGACATAGTCGGAAAAGGATTAGGTTTTTGAAAAACCATTCCTATTTTCCTTCTTACATAAACCGGGTCCATTTGCATTATATCTTCACCGTCAAAAGTGATTGAACCGGTAATAGTTCCTCCAACAACTTCATGCATTCTATCTAAATTTCTTAAGAATGTAGATTTCCCGCAGCCGGAAGGACCAATGATGGCAATAACTTTTTTTTCAGGAATATCAATATAAATATTTTTTAGAACTTTATTTTTACCAAAAAAGGCAGAAAGATTTTTAACCAAAATCTTAATATTATCTTTTTCGGAAAAAAACCGTGCCGGTTCTTGTACTGTTTTTATTTTATCTACAACATTCATCTAATTAACATTTTTATACTTTGATCTTGTAATAAATCTGAATAACAAACTCATAATTGAAATGAGGGAAATAAGAACAAGAGATGCAGTCCAAGCTTGCTCATTCCAATCCGTAAAAGGGGCTGTTGCATATTCATAAATATAAACCGTGAGAGAAGCGATAGGTTGAAATATTTTTATTGACCAAAATCTGTTACCTAGCGCAGTGAACAATAATGGAGCAGTTTCACCGGCAGCCCTAGCAAGCCCCAAAAGGATACCTGTTGCAATTCCTTTCCAAGCAGAGCGAATTACAATCGAAATTGAAATTTTCCACTTAGGTATACCTAGTGCAAGGCCGGCTTCCCTGTAAGAATGCGGAACTAATTTTATCATTTCTTCCGTTGTCCTAGTGATAATAGGAATCATAAGAATTGCTAATGCAACTCCACCTGCAAATGCAGAAAAATGTTTCATTGGAATTACAACTAAAGTATAAGCAATAACACCCACCACAATTGAAGGAACGCCGCTAAGAACATCGGTTAAAAATCTTATCATAAAACCAAATTTATTATTACCGAATTCAGACAAGTAAGTGCCGGTCATTATACCGATAGGTAAACCGATTCCTCCCCCAATCCCAAGCAATATAAGAGTACCGATAATAGCATTTGCCATACCACCGCCTGTTTCACCCACAGGTGTAGGCATTTTTATAAAAAAATCAATATTCAAATGAGAAATGCCTTTAGAGATAGTATAATAAAAAATAAACAGCAAAGGAAGAATTGCTACGAGAGCAGAAAGTAAAGTTAACGACATCATAAAAACATTAGTCGTTTTCCTTCGATAATAATTTGCTTTTTGGGTTATGCTTTTTTCCATTTTCTCTCCATACTCCAAACGAGCAGCCTAGCTGCTATATTTATTATTATTGTAATGATAAATAAAATAAGAGCCAATTCAATGAGGGAATTTAGGTAGAGATCGCTTGTTGCTTCGGTAAATTCATTTGCCAATACGCTTGCCATAGTGTAAGATGGGTTAAACAATGAAGCAGAAATCATTGGACGATTACCAATGACCATTGTTACCGCCATAGTTTCACCTACCGCCCTTCCCATACCAAGCATCGTTGCGCCTAGAATCCCTGTACGGGCATTAGCCAACACAATTTTTGTCGATTCCCATTTTGTAGCACCCAATGCAAAAGCTGCTGCCCGTTGTGAGGTTGGAACGGCTTTTAAAACATCTCTCGATATTGAAGAAATAATCGGTAATACCATTATCGATAAAATAATCACAGCAGCCAACATTCCAAAACCGTAAGGCACTCCTTTAAAAAAAGGTAAATATCCGTAATGTTTCATTAAAAAAGGTTCAACTACTGTTCTTAACCAGGGAACAAGAATAAAAATACCCCAAAGCCCATAAACCACACTGGGAATTCCAGCCAGTAATTCCGTTAAAAAAGAAAGGGGTTTTTCCAGCCATGACGGTGAAAGTTCGGAAAGAAATATTGCTACTCCAAGACCTAACGGTAAAGAAATTAATAGAGCTAAAAACGATGATACTAAAGTCCCGAATATTGCCGGAGCAGCGCCGAAAACCTCATCTACGGGGTTCCACGTTGTGTTAAATAAAAAATGCCAACCGAATTTCGAAATTGAGAGCTTTGACTGGGTATACATTTCGTAACCCATAAAGACAATCAATAAAAAAACTAACACCGCAAATAGCAGGGTTAGTCTTTCGAAAATCAAATCGCCAAGATTTCTGGAACCCAGCAGGCGCTTTATTAAATTATTTTTCCTTGAAGTTTTTTTTGAATTCAATTTTTCCTTATTATTAGAAATAACTTCAGAATTATATCTCAATTTATAATCATGAGTCCATTCTAAAAAAACTCAGTAGATTCATTCTGAAGAAACGAGACAACTGAAGAATCTCTTATTTTACACAATAGATTAGAAATTCTTTACTTTCCGCCTGAGGCGGACAGGCAATTCAGAATGACACATCAATATTTTTCAGAGTGGACACAATCATAAACAAAAATTGAAATTTTATTTTACAATATAAATACTTTTTTTTGATGTACCATAAATTATAAATAATTTACTTAACATTTATTTTATGTCCGTTATAAGTAATAGAATCAATTTTCTTTTCACAAAGTTTGATAACGGATTTAGGTAACGGAGCATAAAAAAGCTTTTTGGCATAAGATTCACCTTTTTCCATAGCCCAATGTAAAAATCTAACAAGTTCTTCGGCTTTTTGTTTATTATGCATATTCTTATAAATAAGTAGCCATGTAAAACCGGAAATAGGATATGAATTTTTACCGCCGGCATTAGTAATAATCGCTCTCAAATCGCTAGGCATATTTTTAGCAGCTCCAACAGCGGCATCAGAAACCGTATTGAAATTAGCCTTTACAAAATTTCCTGCTTTATTTTTTAGTAAAGCATACGACAACTTATTTTGAACTGCGTAAGCAAGCTCAATATAACCTATAGAACCCTCGGTTTGTTTTATTAGACCGGCAACACCTTGATTCCCTTTACCACCAAGTCCGACCGGCCAGTTTACAGAAGTACCAAAGCCGACCTTCTTTTTCCAAACGGAATTAACTTTTGATAAATAATTTGTAAATATAAAAGAAGTACCGCTACCATCCGAACGGTGAGCTACTAAGATTGGTTGATCAGGTAAATTGATACCAGGATTAAGCTCTTTAATCCTTTTATCATTCCACATTGTAATTTTACCCAAGAAAATATCACCTACCGTTTTGCCGTCCAATCGCAAAGTTTTATTTAACTCCGGCAGATTGTAACTTAATACAATTCCACCTAACACTGTTGGTATGTGAAGAACTTCCGTACCGCGTTTTCTTTTTGCTTCAGCTAATTGCCGATCATTCATCGGACCATCGCTAGCACCGAAATCGACAGTACCTTCAATTACTTGTCTGATTCCTGCACCGCTGCCAATAGCTTGATAGTTTATTTGCACACCGGTTTTCTGTTGATAAACAGCAAACCACTTAGAATAAATAACAAAAGGGAAAGTTCCCCCGGCTCCATTTAATTGAACTTGTGCACTCGAAACACCTGATAAAGCTCCTATGAGTAGAGCAAGTATTAAAATGAATTTAGCTTTCATAACGTAACACCTTTTTTAATTTGTTAAATGATTTTGTTAACTAACCTATTGATATTATCAATAATTTTAAAATTGCAAGTAAAATGTTATTCGTGGAATAACATCACTTTTTACACCGCTCTGATATGAGAACACTTCAATATTAGGAGTTATACTTACTTCTGTTGTTGGATTAAATTGAACTCCTGCCAATATTAATGATTTTCCGTCGTTACTTGCATCAGTGTTTAAATTAACGTTGTCATAACGGGCAACTAATTGAACGACCTTACTTAAATTTGTATAAGCCCAAATTGAAATACCGCGCCCTTGAAGTGATTCAGAAGGACTTATTGCAGAGATTACACCGTTCTGAGTTGAACGAATAAAGCCTTCAAATCCTAATGAAAAGATCCCCTTTTCTTTATAATTCAGGAAAAGTGCGCCGACAACACTGTTATTGTTTTTACTTTGGTCATCATAAGGATCGACAATTGGATCTGCCGATGCAAAATCTCCATATACTACAATCAGAAAATTCGATGAAGGAATAAATTCCAGCAATCCATAATATCTTTTAAACTTATTGGCTTCGGCTTTGTTGCCGGAATTATTACCTAATTTCACCCAATATTTTAAAGAACCACTTTGATTAAAGTTACCTTTTAAGTCTATACCTAGATCTCTTGAGCCGACAATATGATTTAAATCCATGATTGTTTTTTCCAGATAACGATGCCCCCAAACAGCCTCTGAAACATCAAAAGCAGGGGTTGGAGAAAGACCGAACACCAAATCCGATCCTTTGAAGATATTATGCCATTTTAACCATGCATCCTTTACCATAACACCTAGTTCATTGCGGTTTGGTCTTCCAATATAATCTGTTTCCAGACGGAATCTAGAAGAAAAATTATTTGCAATAATGAAATCTCCAGTAAAATAGATTCTCCTGAAATTAACGCCATTGAGATCCATTAATGATGGATTGTGATTTTCCACATTATAAAAAAAATCTCCAAATGCTAAACCGTGAATTTTGACTTTCGGAAATCCGGACTTGTTTTGAGCTTTTGATATACCGGAAAGTGCCAACACTGCGCTTAATAGAAGTACAACAAATTTGTTCATAAGCTTTTATTTACCTTTGTTATTAATAAATTAGTATATTAGTTAAATTACATATTCACAAAAAAGTGATATGTCAATAATACTAAGAATAAGCATCCACAGTGTTAAGCTAAGATTACGCTTGTGTTAAGAAATTGTTAATACATTTATGGAGGAAAGAAATAATTGTAATATTTACTATTATGAAACGTCTATAATTGTAAGCAGACACTACATGTCCCATACCTTTTACGGTAAGGGAATGATTGCATTTGTGAAATGGGAATATGTATTGGATGTATATTATCCTCAACAATATTGTTGTTTTTCCCCGTAAAGAAAACTGGTATGTCAAGATATATTGAAAGAAAATTAATATAAACATTGATAGAGACTCTATGATTATCCGTTAATCAAGATTCATTATTTAATTTATGCTCAAAATACAGGCATAGCCATAAGAACATGACCACGCCCAAAGGACGTGGCTTTTTAAGGTGAAGTAATAATTATATTTTAAACAACCTCGTTATGTTATTTTTATCGACCTAATTTAAAAGGATATACGAATGAAATTCTCGGTTCAATCCTTTTTTGAGGTTGATAATAAATTACATTGTTATCAGCATCACGAACCGGCGTGAAGGTCCAATTATATCTCATTGAAACAATCATATATGGTAACGGTTTATATCCGAGTTCAAAATACATATATGAATTATTATCTACTTTAAAAATTTGAGATTCATTGCCGATATTCAATTTATCATACCCTCCCCTTACAACCACAGGTAATCCCTGCGGAGCAACATTAGCGACCAAATGAAGTATACCGCTATTCGGCATCTTATCAAGTCTTTGATAGCTCCCCGTAATATCCAGCACACCTAAAAAATGAAGATTTAACTGACCGAAAATTCCATTGTCCGGATTTGTTATAGACGAAAGGTATGTTGCTTTACTTGGATAAACTCTATTTGTTGTATTGACACGATATCTTTGAACCTCATACATCGAATTGAAATATGAAGGAATATATTGTGCTTTGTTAAACCTCCTTTCCAGTTTGACCGATGCATTGAATATCCCCAACCCGTTTAGATTAATTTGAATACCGGTTGCAACACCGCTTCCATAATTTATAATCTTGGCATAATTGGAATATATCTGAAGATTGAATATACTTGATCTGATAATTGGTAAACTTACATCTAGTCCAATAATTTGCATTCTACCTCTGTCTTCTACGCGGTTATAATAACGGATCGGGAACGGAGGCAGTGGTCCAGCTATACTAGGATCATATGTAAATACAACCCCTGAATATTTATTAAAATCAGCGGCATAAGACCCGCCGATTTCCAAATTTCCAATTATAGGAATCGCTGCGGCTGAAGTAAATTTTAAAGGTCTGACATAAATTCGTACACCTACAACACCGGCTTCTGCAAATTGACTGTAAATCGATTCAAACCCGAAATCTCCAAAATCGATATCCGCGATTAATCCTATTTTCCGATTATCAATAGAGGGACTATTATTATATTGGTAAATAATATTTCCCGTTCCCAATGTATAATAATCCAATGCACCAAGTTTTATATATACCGGATCATGTTTTAAACCGTATCTTATATAGCGAATAATACTGAGGTAATCAGAAAATGTATTGAAATCTTTTTTACGGATATTGCCGTTTTTATTTACATCTATATTAAGATTCAACCCAATACCAAAATTTGCAAATGATATATCCGGAGTAAAATGGAAACGGTAATAAAGTTCGCCGTTTATCCAGTTTAATCCCAAGCCGCCGGCAATATTACCTTGATCAACTTTTGGGTACCGGTTAAACTGAGCAAAAGCAGGTATGGATATTATAATAAAAACACAAATAAGTAAATATTTTTTCATTTTGGTAATTCAGTTTATTAATAAATATTTTAATTGGGATCGATTTAGTTTTATTTCTTTGATTAACCTTCCGGCAATTGTATATATTTTTATTTTAATTTCATCCGGGACCTGAGTTAACTTGAATGTAAAATAGGTGTCGCTTGAGAATGGATTAGGATAATTATATACATATAAAATCCGCGCTTCGTTGGAAACCGTAAATAATTTCCGAAGCCCGGAAGAACCTGCAGGATTATTTGAAGCATTTTTTCCAACAACGGTAAGGGTATATTCACCGTCGGTTAATTTTGGATTATATGTTACTACCATCTTGGGATTGGAAGTATTAAATACGTAAGTCAGCTCTTTTTTATGACCTGAATAATAAATTGGCTTACCGTTTAACTTAATGCTGATTGCTGAAGTATCGGTGATTGGCAATAAGGAATTATCATTAAGCATAATCTTTATTAGAGGATGAGATGAGATGTAATCACCATCCAAGATATCCTTTCCGTTAAATGTAATTGCCAATGTGGGATGAATAGTATCCGGTTTAATATAAAATGGGATGGAATATACATTATTGTCTTTGTAGATTTCGGAAATTTTATTATTTGGGTCAATATTTATATAAAAAGATTTTGCACCGCTCCCATCGGAAGTATTATAATTTACCGTGAATTCTTTTTTGCTATCAGGGTTTAACGAATCTACCAAAACATCAAAAATTTTATTATGGATGTTATCGGAATTTACTACGTCAACCGATACATTAAAACTATCGGCAGGGGTTTCACCAACGTTATAGACAAAAAAACGGAGCTTTTCATTCCCGCCTATCAGTACAGAATCATTCGATAGCGATACTACCTGGTAATTGGTACCGAGCTCAGGTAAAAGATTAAATTTTACAGCAATAGAATTTAATTTTGGAGATTCCCTTGTTGCATTAGCTTCTAATTTTGCAACTAACTTTAATTTACGGTACTTATCTGCGCTAATTTCGTTCAGTGCGGAAAAGCCATTTTTCAAATTTATTGATGAAAGCGTATCTTGCTCATTATTTTTATTTATCCCAATTGGAATAATTGTAATTGTAGCGCCGGAAGGAGCGTTAGCAACAACATGAATACTGTCCCATTTGGATGAGTTATTAATTGGAGGAAAGCTGATTTCCCCTTTTGTGTTTTTTATCATTAAACTTGTA
>CBFDUR010000019.1:0-10809 GCA_965613005.1 uncultured Ignavibacteriales bacterium | reverse complement strand
CAATATTTTCTGCCAAAAATAACACGAATATTACTGATAAGATACTAATCATAAAACCGCAGGTTCAAGTAAAGTTAAAGTTTGTTCCAACGAATTAAACTCGGCGTTGATTCCGAAAGGAAGAGTAAATTTATCATTTATGTGACCGAATGACATTCCGTAAGCTACCGGAATATTAAGATCGAATAATCTATCGAAAAGAACTTCCAATAAAGAAAAAGAATCATCGGCATCATTACCTTTGGGTTTACAATTCAAAAACACACCAAGCGCTATGCCGGCAGCTTTTTCAAATTTACCTGCCTCTATCATTTGAGTCAGCATCCTATCAATGCGGTACGGTTCCTCATCGATTTCTTCGATAAAAATTATTTCATTTTTCATGTCGATGTCGTAGGGAGTGCCGATTAAAGAAACAATTAATGAAAGATTTCCCCCAATTAATTTCCCTCTAACGGTTCCGTTCCGAATGGTAACGGGATTAAATGCGTTATCCGGATTATCTTCTTCATTTGCATTATACATTGTGTAAGAACCTTGTGGATATTCTAAAACATATTTTAAATGATCCACACTAAATTTATTAAATGTTGATATGCCTACCGGGCCATGGAAACAAATTAAACCGGTTTCCTTAAAAACTCCGTATAGTAAAGCGGTTACATCGCTGTAACCCAAAAGGATTTTAGGATTTTTTTTAATCGTTTTGTAATCGAGAAGAGGAAGGATCCTTGTACAGCCATATCCACCTCTCGCTGCTACGACAGCGTCAATATCATTTCTGGAAAACATCTCATTCACGTCGGCAGCGCGCTGTTTATCACTTCCTGCTAAATAACCGTAACGTGCTAAAATTCTGTTTGTATATTTTACTTTAAATCCTAGTGATTCTAAATTTTGAATTGATTCTTTTAGCTCATCTTCTGTAATAAAACTACCTGGAGCAATTAAACCAATAGTATTGCCCGGCAATAATCGTTTGGGCTTAATTAATTCTTTTGAATAAATGGTTTTTCTCGTTTCATTTCTAGAAAAAACCTTCAACGGTGAAACAGCCGATATTACTGCAAAGGTGCTTAAAGTATTTATAAAGTTTCTTCTCTTCATGCGGAATTTACTGAAAAAGTTTTTGTGATTTCTTCAACTTAAATTTTCTTTTGATCTAAATTAACCCTAACCTGGACAAGCCGGAACCAAAAAGGGATTTATATTGAAAAATTAACAGTACAAGTAAATTTTGAAGTATGAATGTATGTAAATGTATGACTGTTTGTCCGAAGGACACTGTGCATATGACTAATTTACTAAAATCAATTTTTAACATACAGTCATACGATCATTCTTATAAAATATTAAACCAATTACAAATCAATATTTTCTGCCAAAAATAACACGAATATTACTGATAAGATCCTATAACGCAATTTAATTTTTTTACCATTCCGAGCGTCCGGAAGATGTGAAAATCCTTTCGCTTTTGGGGCAAAACCGAGAATTGAAAAACAAAATTTTTCCTCCTCATTCTGTCAGAATAGCTACCTTGCATTCTAGGGTTAAGATCGAAAAAAAACACTACATAGTCAATTTATTTAACTCATCGAAAATTAAGTAGTCGAAAGTTTCACGGTTTCGTATTATTTTGAACGAATTACGGTCGACAAGAACTTCAGGTGGACGCCTTCTTGAATTATAGTTTGATGCCATTACCATTCCGTAAGCACCGGCAGACATAACGGCGAGCACCTCGCCTTGCACGCATTTTACAAACTCTCTGTCTTTAGCTAAAAAATCACCGCTTTCACACACAGGTCCAACTATATCGGTAATAAATTCATCGACATTTATTTTCTTGTTAATAGGTTGAATGTGATGATATGCCCGGTAAATACTAGGTCTTAGGAGTTCACTCATGGAAGCGTCAACAACAATAAAATTTTTACCATGGTTTTTTTTAGTATATAAAACCTTTGTTGCTAAAATCCCGCCGTTTGCGGTTAGAAATCTTCCCGGTTCAAAAAAAATATTACAATCAAGTTTTTTAAATAGTGGTATAAGAGCACCGGCAAATTCTTTTATTCGAAATGTTTTTTCATTTTTATATACAACACCGATACCTCCGCCCATATCGAAGTGTTCTAATTTTATACCTTTTGATTTTAGCTGAAAATAAAGTTTAGATAATTTTTCTGCAGCTTCAACAAACGGTTCGATTTTTGTTATTTGTGAACCGATATGCATATCGATTCCTACAAATTTGATGTGTTTAAACCTTTTAAATTCATAATAAATCTTCATTGCCGTATCAGCATCAACACCGAATTTATTTTCGGATAGACCTGTTGAAATATAGGGATGAGTTTGAACATCCACATCGGGATTGACGCGAATTGCTACCGGCGCGATTTTATTCATTGATGCTGCCGTTTTGTCTATTAAATGAATTTCTTCTTCCGACTCGGCTTTTATCATCAGCAACCCTATTTTTATTGCTAATTCTATTTCATTCTGAGTTTTACCTACTCCGCTGAAAATTATTCTATCCGGATTTACGCCAACTTTCAAGGCTCTGTATAGCTCGCCGTCGGAGTTTACATCTATTCCGCTGTTCATCTGTGCAAAAAGTTTGACAATATTTAAATTGAAGTTTGATTTGATTGCAAAAAAAATTGAATGTGCTATTTCCTTAAATGCATTATCGAATTCATGATAGTGATCTTTTAAAAATTTTTTGCTATAAATATAAACAGGACTACCTGTCGTATTAATTATATCTTCTACGTCTATTTCTTCACAAAATAATTTGTCTTTTCGATAGGTAAAATAGTTTGAATCAAAATAAATCATATAACTCCGATTAATATTTTAAGATGAATTAGTCTCTTATAAAAAGTAATTTCTCTAATGTGAAAACTTCGAATTTTTTTAATATTTACAATTCGAAAGTTTGTAAATAAATTTTTTAGTTACGACTCATGAAAAATTAAAATAAAAAATTATCTAATAAGTCATAAATAAGTTCACTCCAAAAAATATGAAAAAAATTATTATCTGTAAATTCAAATACGGTTTTTCTTAAAATATTTCCGGTAGAAATATAGAGTATATTTGAAATTTTATTAGTAAAAAACAGCGCCCTTTGACTTTTTTCACAAAAAGAAAACCCGCTTGAGCAAGGTTGTGTTCTAAATCATCTATATATCTGTAAATTCTCCCGGAATTTACCGGAACCGCCGGAGTACATGCAAAGACCGGAATCTTGAAATATCCTCTTATCAATAGTTTATCGTTCGTATCTTTCGCTTGAACTCGAACTATTTTTAGTAAATTGATCAAAATTAATATTCTTGAAAAGTTCAAAATATGTCCATGAATATCGCTGTATCTATATCATTGATAATAACATCATATTTCCGGATGCATTCGGTCGATTCCCGGTATTTGAGTATTGTACCGGATAATCTTCTTCTTTTATGTTACGGAAGATAATTTCGTAAAACCTGTATTCTTAGCTATTTTCTATTAATTTCCATTGATTTTCGGCAATGTATTGTAAAATCTAAAAAGGTTTTCTTAATAGCGTTTATTGTTTTTTACGGACATTTTCCTACCATTTAGTAAATTTTTTTAGCTGAAATTTGTTATTATTACAAATATTTCCATTCACTTTTTAGAGTGGAGTCATTAATTATTAGAAAAAATAAAAAAAGGGGTTGACTTTTGATAAGTTTTTTTAGACGTTACTGATGCATTTTTAATTTAATAGGTTTGTTTATTAAAGATTAAAATCTAATTTTTATAATTGGATTTAGAGCGTTATTTAAATTCTCTCGCTTACAATAAAATTTTTTAGGGTCGAATCATTTGATTTTTATTAAATTTCAAGATATAAAAAAAAGTATCTTTTTTGAATCTCATGCAATATTAAGGATTACACATCATATTGTGTTGAAACCGAATAGCTTTTATTTCATTAAAAATAGACGAAACTTTATTCCGTTTTGATAGTTATGAGAAATCATGGAAAATTAAAAAATGAAATTTTCGTAAAATATTTAATATATTTAAAGTAAAAATTTTTAAAATTAATAATATTATGAATTACGGTGAATTGAATAAACGGGAGAAAAGTATTCTTCGATATATAATTCAACAGTTTATTTTAACTGCATCTCCCGTTGGTTCTAAAAATATCACAAAAAAGTATGACATAGGTATTTCTGCCGCTACGGTGAGGAATATTATGGCTGACTTGGAAGAGTATGGCTATATTAATCATCCTCATACCTCGGCAGGAAGAATACCTACCGACAAAGGATATCGCTTCTATGTAGACTCATTGAAGGATATTATGCATCTAGGCGAGCTGGAAAAAGGTATGATAAATAAAGAGCTGGTAAAAGCGGAACTCGATACGGAGGAACTTCTCGATATTTCTTCTACCTTGCTTAGCAATATAACCAAACAACTTGCGTGCGTTAGCTATCCTAAAATTGATACGGCTATTTTTAATAAAATGCAAATTGTTCGACTTTCGTCTACTAAAATTTTAGTTGTTATTAGTATAAATTCAGGGCTTGTGAAAACCATCACTCTGGAAATCAAATCTTTCATTAAAGATTCACAATTTACTTCGGTTCAACGTTTATTGAATGAACGACTAAACGGTTTGACGTTTAAGGAAATCAGGGCAACTTTTAGTGAAAGATTTAAAGATATCAGAAAAGAACAAAGACCATTAATACATCTTTTTGTTAATTCGGTAGATAAGATATTCAAAGATATTACACAGACCGATAAAATTGTTATCAAAGGCGCAAAAAATGTTTTTAACCAACCGGAGTTCGGAGATCCGCAAAAGTTTCAAGGAATTATTGAGCTGATTGAGGATAAAGAAATAATTATTCATGTTCTGGAAAAATCGGAGAGTATCGCTAATGATCAGGTTTTTATATCTATTGGAAGCGAAAATGAATTTAAGGAATTAAACGAATATAGCTTTATTAGTAAAGAGTATAAACAAGATGACATTCACGGTACCTTGGCTGTAATTGGGCCTAAAAGAATGGAATATTCTAAGGTAATTGCAATTGTCGATTATGTTGCTAAATCACTATCTCAAGTATTGATAAACCAAAGTACAAAATAAAGGAGTTGTATAATTATGAATAGAAAAGATAAAAAAGAACAAAAACAAAATGAGAAAGAAATGACAAAGAGAAACGGAACACATAAATTAGACAATCGGATAAATGACACTGTTGAAGAGGTTAAGCAAACTCTTCAAAACGAGATAGAGGATATTCAAAACGAATTGGAAAAACTCCTGAACGATTTAAAAAATAAAAATGAAAAGATAAAAGAACTTGAATTGGAAATAGCCGACTATAAAGATAAGTTATTAAGAAAAGCAGCCGAATTTGAAAATTACAAAAGACGAACCGAAAATGATCAATTGAATATATTAAAATATTCAGGAGAAACATTTATATTAAAACTTCTTCCCGTTGTTGATGATTTCGAACGGTCTTTGGCTCATATTGATAACGCCAAAGATGTTGATGCTGTTAAAAAAGGAATTAGAATGGTATATAATAAACTGAAAAAAATATTAGAAGAGCAAGGTGTTAAAGTTATCGAATCTATCGGGAAGCATTTCGATGTTGATTATCATGAAGCTATGATGCAGAGAAAAGATGATAGTGTACCCGGACACACGGTTCTGGATGAAATTGAAAAAGGTTATTTATATAAAGATAAAGTTATCCGGCATACTAAAGTTATTGTTAGCGAGGCAAAAGCAGAAGATACGATTAATATTAATTCGGATGATATTAACAAAAATGGAAATGAGGACAGCTAATATCTATGAGTAAACGAGATTACTATGAAGTTTTAGGGGTAGGAAGGAACGCAACAAAGGAAGAGCTTAAAAAGGCGTACCGAAAACTAGCAATGCAGTATCACCCCGACAGAAATCCGGATGATAAAGAAGCGGAAGAAAAATTTAAAGAAGCAGCCGAAGCCTACGAAGTCCTGAGCAACGATGAAAAAAAAGCCAAATATGATCGTTTTGGTCATGAAGGGGTACGTGGAAACGGGTTCGGTTCGCAAGGCTTTTCCGATATTAACGATATCTTCTCTCATTTTTCGGATATATTCGGTGGTGCATCAATTTTTGATGATTTTTTCGGCGGCACTTCCCAACGTAACAGAGCCAGGAGAAGAGGCACAGGTGTACGAGGTTCGGATTTAAGAGTAAACTTGAAACTAACCTTGGAAGAAATTGCCGAAGGCGTCTCTAAAATAATTAAAATTAACAAATATGTTACTTGTAATGAATGTAATGGAACCGGCGCAAATGACGGAACTTCAATCAAAACATGCCCTGCATGCCATGGCTCAGGTGAATTAAAAACTGTTTCCCGTTCGGTTTTCGGTCAATTCGTAAACATTACTCCCTGCAATAATTGTAATGGTGAAGGTACGGTTATTGACAAGCCTTGCCGCAAATGTATGGGTAACGGAAGGATTCAGGCCGAAATAGTAGTAACTGTAAATGTACCTGCCGGCATAAGTGAAGGAAGCTACATGACCTTACATAATGAAGGGAACGCCGGAAAACATAAGGGCGAAACAGGCGATTTAGTTGTTGTTTTTAGCGAGATACCCCATAAATTTTTTACACGTGATGGCGATGATGTTATCTATGATTTACACATCAGTTTTCCTAATGCTGCTTTGGGTGCTGAAATTGAAGTTCCTACTTTGAATGGAAAAGCAAGGCTTAAAATTGAGTCCGGTACTCCTTCGGACAAATTGTTGAAAATGAGGCATAAAGGTATCAAACATCTAAATTTCAGTGGGACAGGTGATCAGATCATCAGAATTAACATAGATGTGCCTCAAAAATTGAATTCCAAAGAGAAAGAATTACTAAAACAATTGTCGGAAATGCCCTCCTTTAAAAGTATGAGTTCTAAAGAAGAGAAAAATTTCTTCAAAAAATTTACTTTATAAGAAATGTTCAGTTAATTTGTATAGTTTAAAAGGAGGACTTTTAAAAATTGGTTTGTATATCATCCAAAGATTTAACTATAATATTCATCAAATATTAGTTAATTGCCAATGCTTTTTAAGATAAACCGGTAGTTCTAAATGAATAACTATTTTAGTCCGGGCATATAATTATCGAAAATTAAACCATTTTACAAAATATTTGAGATTTTTAATGCTGAAGAAATTATCCGAAAAAATTGGTTTTACCCAAACCGAATTCAAAGTAATAGTTTTTCTAGTATCGGCACTAATTATCGGGCTAGGTTATAAATCAATAAAGTATAATTCTCAGGATAAAATTAATAGAACATTCACGTACTCTCGTGAAGACAGCTTATTTGAAACTTCCGGATTGGATAATATTTTGCCCAAAAAGAATTCGGGAATTAACCTTCAAAAAGTTGACTATAAGCAAGAAGTTTTAGATTTTAACACAGCAAATTTTAGAAACAATAAAGCAAGGGTATTACCCTCTAAAGAAAGTATAAACCTTAACAAAGCTGATCAAAAAGAATTAATATTACTGCCGGGAATCGGGAGAAAAACGGCTGAAAAAATTATAGGACTAAGGAAACAATTAGGTGGATTTAAGAACCTAAAAGATTTGATGAAAGTTAAAGGAATCGGTAATTCAAAATTTAATAAAATCAAAAAGTATTTATATATTGAGTAATAAATAAAAAATTTTAAGCTTCGGAGGAAAAATGGTTTCTAGATCTGACCCATGGTATGTTCATACTGTTTTATATGCAATAATTATGGTCCTAGTTTTCATACTTGTAAAAGTTGCAATTATAAACCCTAATGCCGTGATGAAAGCTGAAAGGTATTATAAAGCCGAATCTAGACTTAGAATGACGGATATAAAGCAGGCGGAAATTCTTTGGGATAAAAAACATAATAAATTTACCGATAATATCGATAGCCTTATTCAATTTGTAAAAACAGACCCAATGGTTGATAGTGTTATACATGGATATGATACTTTAGCACAACGTTCTACAAATCCTTTTTTGAATTTAACTAGCGGGAAATTTACACCTGACAGCTTAGCTTTTTCACCTAAGTCACATTCACCGTATATTTTAAAAATCGACACTACTACCAAAATAGATACAGTAGTATCTAGGTTTGGCCGAATAGTACGAATTGATACTACTAAAAAAACCGGTAATTTATATTATTTAAAAGGTCCTGACGGATTTGGCTCAATTGGAAGTCTTAGCAATCCGTTAAAGAAGAACTCTGCTTCTTGGGAGTAAATATCTGATAATGTCTAGGTTTGAAAATCATGCCGGTTTCAACATAACAAATTCAAAATTGCAGGTAGTAGAAATAAACTTCCAAGAAAATCAATATCTGCTTGAAAATGTTGATGAGGCTTATTTTAATGAACCGATTAATTTAGAAAAAGATAAAGGAACAAAAATAAGCGCCCTTTTACAGGGTGCTTTCGATGAATTATTAATTAAAAAACGATTAAACAGTCGCCTCGTTTCGTTTACACTACCGTTCGACTTATTCCATTGCATGCAGGCACCTTATGATAATTCTTTACTTCATCAAGATTTACTTGAAGAATTCAGATGGGAATTTTCCGTTCTCTATCCTTATGTCCCTGTGCAGGATTTGGTTATTCAGTACATCGAAATTGAGAAAAATGAGTTTTTAGAATGGAATTCGACTTTTGTTATCGGACTACCGAGAAAATATTTACAAATTATAAATAATTTTTGTACTGCAAATAATCTAAAATTAAGATTTGTTGATCATCCCCATTTGGCATCGGAGCGCGCTCTAGCCTCTAGCAATTCATTATTGGGTTACGGCTTGGTATTGAGTGTTTACTTCAATAATAAACATTTGTCTTTGATATTCTTGTTTAATGGAAAACCGATCTACTTTAAGCACTTCCCTCTTAATGATGCAGGAGAAATACCTGCTTTTCTACTTGAAGAATTACAATCTGGAAAATTTCTTAAAATTAATAAAAGCTTAATTAAAACCGCTTTTATTTCAGGTGATGAAACTTCTGAAGCGGTCGTTCAATCTTTGAAGGATATTATTGGAATTGATTTCGTGTATTTTAATCCTTTTGAAAAAATAAAACCTGTTCAGAACTTATTTGGGAATAAATACTATTCGGAAAGATATAATTCTTTCGCTCCGGCAGCCGGTATTGCCTTTAGAATTGCTTAGTTTTTTTTCAACATTACTTTTCTAGTTAAATTAAATGAAATTACGAATTATATCCGGTAATTTAGGGGGGCGTTTGATAAATGTTCCAAAATCCAATCTAATCAGACCTACAACAAACAGAGTCAGAGAGACGCTATTTAATATATTAAACAACAAAATAAATTTTAACGATCTTACGGTTCTCGATATTTATGCAGGCTCAGGTGCATTGGGTTTTGAATGTATTAGCCGCGGTGCTTGGGAGATTCATTTTGTTGAAAAAAATTTTGTTATCTATAAAAATTTAGAGGGAAATATTGGAAATTTACAAATTGAAGAACAATGCTATATTTTTAAAATGTCTGCTGTAAAATTTTCTACATTCACAAATCATATAAATTATGATTTAATTTTAGCCGATCCCCCCTTTTTTAAAAACGATATCTACGCTGTAGTTAATAATTTTCTAACTAATCAATATTTAAAAAAATCCGGCAGATTAATAATAGAAAGGTCTATACAAACAAAGGAAAACGATATAAAAAATTTTGACGCTGTTCCTTTTAAAATCATTGGTGATACATGTTTGTATGAAATAATTGCAAATTAAACTGTCTCGGTTTTTCCGGTGTATCGCAATTATATTTCAAAATCATCTATTTTACTACCTATTATCAATTAAAATTATTATTCTACCCCAAGATTACGACATTTTTATTAACGAACTAAATTTGTGAATATACTGTTTTTCATTGTTTTTTTAACTATGGGTCAGGAGTTCTGATATTTAGAATAGAGCCATTTTTTATAAGACAGTCTCAAAACTAAAACAGACTTAATTTGGATCTTATAATTCGTATTATCTCACCGTTAGCAATTCAGAACCTAATTTGAAATAAACAAAAACAATAGATTAGAACAATAAGTGAAAATATTTTTCAGGTTAAATTCATGAATATATTGATAGAATCAGAAACCTCTTCCTACATTAAATTTGCATTATTTCATCATTTTTATAGCATTATTTATTCCTTCAATAACCATTTGTACTGAAATTATGGTAATGATTAAACCCATTAGTCTAGTAATTACTTTTATGACACCTTTTTTAAAAAAAGTAACTATTTTATCACTCATAATGAATAAGAAATATGTAATTACACACATTATAGCAAATACAATTAGTACTATTGCCATATTTAGAACGGATGAATTTTGACCCACGAAATTCATTGCGGTAGAAATTGTACCAGGCCCTGCTAGAATTGGAATGGCTAAAGGTGAAATGGCTACATCCTCATTATAACCGACCTCTTTATCGTTTTCACCTGTGGGAGGATGATGCATTGCCGATTCCTTTCCATGTAATAGTTGATAACCTACTAAAAAAATAAGTATTCCACCACCAATTTGAAAAGAAGGTAAAGTAATTCCGAAAGCTTTAAATATAATCCCACCGAATATTGAGAAAGCGGCCACAATTATGAATGCAATGGTTACAGATTTGAAAGCAATTTTCTTTTGTTCCGATTTACTTTCCCCTTCAACCAAACCGATAAAAATAGGCATATTACC
>CBFDUR010000018.1:0-10856 GCA_965613005.1 uncultured Ignavibacteriales bacterium | reverse complement strand
ATGACTTTGTTACAACCAAAGTCTTTACCTTATACACCAACGGTTCTCCTAACACTTATGATTACACCTTTGATCCGGCTTCAACAGCTATTGTCTTGGCGCTTGATGGAGATCCAAATGATATACAACCCTGTAACGGAACTGCCCAAATAGCACTTAACCTTATCGTACCTGCACAATCACCAATCGATATCGGAGGAAAAGTGTCATACATCAATAACACTAATGGACTGGGTAATTGCAGAAACGATAACGGCTTTCAAGATTTAGATATGAAGATATATAACTCCCCTTATTTGAATGATCCAGTCTGCGAAACTGTAACCAATATATCAGGTGATTATTTATGCCAAACGACATTACAAAATTGCAACTATAGAATTGTTCCTACCATTGACCACAGTAATGATGACTGTGGGGTCTCCACCGCAGACCTGAGTGATATTCAAGATCATATTTTAGGAATTGACCCCTTTTTATATTCATGGCGGCTGATGCCAATCTGAATGGGAGTGTAAGCACGGCAGACATAGCCCTATTGCGCAAACTCATTCTTGGAAAAATTCTACAGTTACCCAAAGGTTGGCGATTTATGTATAAAGAAGACTATGATGGACTCGTTCAAGCAGGTGGTGATCCTACACCATTATTTTTTAGTGATTATTATGAAAATCTTTTCCTTCTTTCTAAATACAATGTTGATTTTGCTTGCGTCAAAGTAGGAGAACTCAATAAAGGCAATGATTGTGATATGTGTAATCTTAACTTTCGAGAAGAAAAAACAAATCTAGGAATAAGAAATCAAATAGTTTCTGATCAAAAACGGCTAACTACTACCCCTAATCACTCATTAAATCCGCCATACTATTCCTCCAGTTCAACGGCTTATATCCTATGTGAGGACGGATTCAATAATCAAGAAATCAGCTGTAAAGTATTCCTCAACAATCAACATTATGAAGCAGGGGTTTTGAGTTTGAATCTTGAAGGAGATTATTATATTAATGAAGTAATGGCACCTAATATTCCCCATGATATAGATTTTAAGTCTGTGATTAACCGCCATAATCAAAATGTCAGGTTCCTTTGGGTAGATCATATCTCATCATCCAAGCCTATTGCAGTGATTAATTTGATTAAAACTTCTAATCGATCTGAAGCGATTCGATGGTCATTAGACCCAAATTTTAGCAGCTACACCAGTATGATAAATGATCATTCTCAAATAATCGAAGTATATGAATAAAATTCACTTTTACATTCAACAACGTTATCTTAAGTAGAGTCTGTCCCTAAAGTCCAAAAAGAAGAACATTATAATAATTCAGTGAGTAAAGAAAAAATGGAAAAAATAAATCAAAACTCATCCCCCGCCTTCTCTTACAAAGAGAAGGAGCTAAAACATACTGTTTTACAGCTCGTTAAAAGTCCCTTAAAAAAAGGAACCTAGAGTAAGTTTTTTTAGCTTCCATTCACACCTAAACTAAGCGAATGTTAATATAAGCTTAATAAGATTATGTTATTGCGAAGCTCTCCGGAGGCCTTGCCGGTAGACAAGCAATCTTTTATTTGATTGTCACATTGCTTGCGCTCCTTATAATGACAGTCAAGGATTGCTCAATTTAGATATTAATAAAGAAAATGTTCGATAAAGTGAAGTCAATGTAATAAAGTCACATTTAGGTTTTCGAATTGTGAATATTAATAATAATCGAAGGAAAAATAACTTGTCATAAAAAAATTAGGATATTTTGATTAATAAATTTAAATTAAGTGAGTTCATTAAAGTCGAGAAAATAAAATCGGAGGTTGAGTGATGTCTAACAGAGCTGAATATATCGATAAATTACATGCGAAAATGCTTCGCTTTAATAAGAAATTGGATACTTTAGAAATTCAAATGAAACAGATTAAGACTAATGTCGGAGATTTTCAAAATACATTATTAGAGCCGTTACAATTAAAAATTGGAGAAATCGAAAATAAAATTTCGAAAATAAAAAAATCCGGTATCGAAGCTTGGGATGAAATAGCAGAAGGGGCGGAAAGATCCTTCTTGGATATTAAATCGGCATTTAAAAATGCAAAAACAAAATTTTAAAATTAAACCCGCTCGATAAACATAAATGTCGGTTTAGACTTAACAATAATTCGAATGAATAAATTGTAAGGTATTTAATGTCGATTTAAAAAATATAACGACGAGGGGAAAAAATGGATGATTGATTTACTTTTCGAGTAGTTTTATTAAAGAGAAAAGACTACCGGAACTCAACATCGATTTGAGGGGTGGAACTTCCAAAATTTTTTGTCTTACATAGTTTACTACAGAAATGTTAAACGGTGAAAGTTGATTAATTTGTGCCCAGATAAGTGTTGATATTGCCGTTTTCAAAGTTAGCGCTCTAATCCGTAAACTATGGCTCGAATATCTGCAAGGATGGATATGTATATATCTATTCTTATCACATCCACAGAGTAGTGTCCATCTTGAACTGTCAACCAATTCAATAATTTTATAACCTTCATTATTTTGAGCAAGCCATTTAATGTATTCTTGCCTGCCTTCAATCCCTAGCTGCTTTAATCCAAAGATAATAAAATTAGCTATTTCCGAAGGAGAAATTGCACCTGTATATAAATCTATTTGTGAACTGCCTATTTTTATTAGGAATTTAGGCAACAGTGTTATAATTTCCTCTCTATAAGTAACCAATTCATTAATCTGCATTTGGATAAATCTTTTGTGATGTTTCCAACAGTTTAACAGTATCGGAGGTCTTGTACAGCTATTTATGATTTCTTCATCTATCATCTAAAAAAGTGATATTTTATATGTAGTGTATCTATCAGAACAGCTATCTTGTGTTGTAAGGTTAACTAATTTGTCATTTCGACCGTAGGGAGAAATCTCTGAATATATTCTTTAAGCGGAAGATTTCTTACCCCAAAAAGCGGGTATGAAATAACAGAATCTTTATTCTTTGAAAATTTATCCTTTACTGATTTTAATCGAATTAAAATTCAAATCCGATGAGAAAATTTCATGTTTTAGAATTCATTAAATTGATAGAACACCTTTTTCACTGAACAATTGAATATCGTTATAACAATTTACAATTTTTTACAATCCGATTGAGGACATTAAAAACATAAGGCTAAATAATATTTTAATTTACTATTGATTAAAATTAACTCCGTTAGATAATCATAATAAGTTTTTATCATTTGTTAAAATAATGTATCTAACGGGGGTCAATTAGAAATTATACTATCTTTCCCGGCAGATCAAAATATTGTTTAGCCCTGAGTGATAAGAAAAGTTTATAAATTTAAACCTAATTTTCAATTTGAATGTCAAATAAAGCGGTATATTGAATAATTCCAAATCATCAGTGATACTTAGAGGAAATTGTATGAAAAAAGTTTTAATTATTATAAGCGTAATAATAGTTTTAGGAGTTGCCGTATATTTCTTTTTCGTTAAAAGTAATGCCGAATCGTATTCTTTCCGATATGATACGATTTCTAAAGGTAATTTGACTCTTTATGTTACAGCAACCGGAACGTTAAATGCGGTTACTACTGTTCAAGTAGGTACGCAGGTATCAGGCAGAATTTCTAAATTATATGCGGATTTCAATTCTATTGTAAAAGCCGGACAAGTAATTGCTCAAATAGACCCAACATTTTTGAAACAAGCAGTACTTGATTCAAAAGCAAATTTAGATCGTGCACAAGCTCAATTTGATGATGCCGAAAGAAATTTTGCGAGAGCTAAAATATTGTATAAAAAAAATCTCGAATCACAGGTTAACTATGATGCGGCTATGACAACTTATGAATCTAATAAAGCTTCGCTTCAACAAGCCGGAGCACAATTGGAAAGAGCAAAAATTAATTTAGCTTATACCACGATTTATGCTCCTATAAATGGTGTAGTTATTGATAGAAAGGTTTCCGTAGGGCAAACGGTAGCGGCGAGTTTTTCTTCACCCACACTTTTTACAATTGCAAATGATTTAAGTAAGATGCAGGTTCAGGCAACTGTCGATGAATCCGACATAGGCAAAGTCAATGTAGGTCAAAAAGCAATTTTTACCGTAGATGCATTTCCGAATCAAAATTTTACTGGAACTGTGTCCCAAATCCGTTTAGCACCTGTTGTTCAAAATAATGTGGTTAATTATATAGTTATTATCGATGTACATAATGATAAATTATTGTTGATGCCCGGAATGACGGCAAATGTTAAAATATTGGTTGCTGAGAAAAAGAATGTTCTAAGAGTTTACAATATGGCGCTAAGATTTCAACCACCTCCCGACTTGATGGATACTGCTGCTGTAAATAATATGATGAAAAATTATAGAAACCGGTTCAATAAAAACGGTTTAATGAAACGTGAACTAAATAATGGTAAACATAAAGAAAAGAATCGAGTTTCGCTTAATTCTAATAAAAACAAGAATACCTCACAAATGCGAAATAATGCTGCTAAAAGAAAAATCATTCGACAATTAAACGGCAGAAAGTTTGCATTTGGGATAAGCAGGGAAAAATTAAGAAGTATCAGAGATTCTTTAAGGACGGCCCATGGCGGTAAGTTAAGCAGAAGAGAACTAATAAAGGAACTTAGAGAGGTGCTTGAAAAAAATAGAAATAAGAATAATCGATTGAATCGAACGGCTGTAAAACAAGTTAAAAATAATCAAAAACCGACTAACAAATATACAATTGATCAGGTATTTCCTCAGTACGAAAAAAATTCTTATGTACCATCTGAACAACTTAGCCGAGGCAGGCTTTGGGTTTTGGATTCAAAAGGATTATTAAAACCGGTTATTGTCGAAACAGGACTAAATGATGGAAGATACACAGAAATAATCTCCAGCCAATTAAAGGAAGGTGAAAAGATTGTACTTGGAGCTACCTTAAATAGTAATGATAATATCCAATCCGGTAGAAATCCATTTATGGGAACAAGGAGAAGAAGAGGTGGAAGGTTCAGATGATAGATTCAAATAATTTTTCTTCATCAAACGGTAAACTGCTGAAAGTTGAACATCTTGTTAAAAAATATAAATTGGGAGAAGTAGAAGTTCATGCACTGAGAGGTCTTTCAATTGAGGTAGAAAGAGGTGAATTTGTTGCTATAATGGGCGCCTCCGGTTCGGGTAAATCTACTTTTATGAATATCATAGGTTGTCTCGATAAGCCGACATCCGGTTTATACTTATTAAGTGGAATCGATGTCGGTAAGTTATCTAAAGATGAATTGGCGGAAATAAGGAATAGGAAAGTAGGATTTGTTTTCCAAGGATTTAATCTTCTTTCAAGAACTTCCGCAATTGAAAATGTAGAACTACCGCTTTTATACAGCTCGGTGACTAGTAAAATAAGAAGGGAAAAAGCATTAGAATCATTGAATAAAGTTGGGCTGGGTGATAGAATTCATCATTATCCGAATCAGTTATCGGGAGGGCAGCAGCAAAGGGTTGCCGTTGCAAGAGCATTGGTAAATAATCCCGCTATCATTCTGGCCGATGAACCTACCGGTAATCTTGACAGCAGAACAAGTGTTGAAGTGATGAATATTTTTCAAAGACTTAATAATGAAAATATAACTATAATTCTTGTTACTCACGAACCGGATATAGCCAGGTTTGCAAAACGCCATATTTTATTCCGGGATGGGAAAATCAAATCCGATAAGGTAAATAAAGAAATTAGAGAAGCTTCTGAAGTTTTGAAAACCATACCATTAATCGATGATGAGGAAGAAGAATGAAAATTATAAATATCCTCTCGACTGCTTTTAGGTCCTTATACCGGAATAAATTAAGATCAATTCTAACAATGCTGGGAATTATTATCGGTGTTGCTGCAGTTATTACAATGCTCGCTATTGGACAGGGAGCTCAGTATTCCGTTAAAGAGCAGATCAATGCTCTAGGAACCAACGTTTTGATTGTTTTTCCCGGTTCATCTCAGCAGAGGGGTGTTAGGAAGGGAGCCGGTACAATGACTACTTTGACCGACAACGATGCCAAAGCAATCCTTGATGAATGTCCGGCAGTTGCTTATGTATCACCGGTAACAAGATCCGGTGGTCAGATTATCGCAGGTAATTTAAACTGGTTCACCGCAATTGATGGAGTGGGTATTGACTACATGGCAATTCGCAATTGGAGTGTTGAGTACGGTGAATTCTTTTCGGAGCAGGATATTAAAAGTGCTGCAAAAGTTTGTGTGTTAGGTAGTACCGTAGCTAAAAACCTTTTTCCTGATTCTGATCCGATAGACAAAAATATTAGAATCCGGAATGTCCCTTTCAAAGTTATCGGTGTTTTAACATCAAAAGGTCAAAATGCGATGGGGCAGGATCAGGATGATATTATTCTTGCACCATATACAACAGTACTGAGAAGACTTTCACGTTATCCGTATCTCAGGCAAATTTTAGTCTCTGCCGTTAGCTCTAAAGAAATCCCCGTAGCACAGCGTCAAATAGAAGAGCTTCTTAGAATGCGTCATAAAATTCAATCATTTGAACCGGATGATTTTACCATACGAAATCAAACGGATATTGCAAATGCTGCTACCAAAACTTCTAAAGCATTAACTATTCTATTGGCAAGTATCGCTTCGGTTTCATTATTAGTGGGAGGAATTGGTATAATGAATATCATGCTGGTTTCCGTAACCGAAAGAACCCGAGAGATTGGTATCCGAATGTCCGTTGGTGCAAAAAGCAAAGATATTTTAACTCAGTTTTTAATAGAAGCTATGGTTCTAAGTTTAATCGGTGGAATGGTGGGTATTTTGTTTGGGATGGTTGCGGCACAATTAATCTCTAATATAGCAGGATGGCCTACTTTCGTAACCGCGTTTTCTATCTTTTTATCTTTTGGTTTTTCTATTCTGGTGGGAATCTTTTTCGGATTTTATCCTGCCCGTAAAGCTGCTTTCCTTGATCCAATTGATGCTTTAAGGTATGAGTAAGTTAATCGTAATTAATTTTAAAAAAATTAAAAGTATTCTCCATCAAAAGAAAATAACCGGAAATCCGGAATAGTAATTTGTATTTAAATTGAGCGATTCTTGATTATCATTTCGAGAATCGCAAACGACACGGCTCTGAAGGACTTCAAACCAAATAGGTTCTCGTAGATTGTATATAAAATAATTTGGCAAGGGAATTAGATTTTTCAATTAGCCATTAATTCTCAGAATTACTTTCTATTAGCTGCAGCATATTTTATTATACCGACCTTTTCCATAGTTATTAATCCTCCGCTTTGTGCTTCTTCGAAAATATCGTGTAGAATAGATAAAAATTGCTCTATTTTTTCGGCTTCATCAACTATTTCTATCACGATGGGCATATCTTCGGAAAGGCGCAATATCTTTGCCGTATGTATTTTGCTAGTCCTTCCGAATCCCATTATTCCTTTAAATGCAGTTGCTCCTGCTAAATGTAATTTTCGTGCTTCGTTTATGATCTTTTCATAAACCGGTAAATGATTGATTGAATCAGATTCACCTACAAATATTCGCAGTAATTTTGCTTCACCTTGAATTCCCATTTTTTAAATTCCTATTAATAGTTTTGAAATTTTGTACGCTATAAAAAGTGCAAGCAGTGTTAGAAGAACATTAAGTATAATATTACTACCTGCAAGGAAATATTCTCGTTCTTTTAATAAATTAATTGTTTCCAAAGAAAATGTAGAAAAAGTAGTCAGAGCGCCACTAAAACCGATTGTTAGAAAAACTTTCATTCCAGTGCCGATTAATTCATTTGTATCTAAATAAAACATAACTATTCCAATAATGAAACTGCCCAATATATTCACAAACAACGTTCCGAATGGGAAAGTTGTAGGAAGAAAATTATAAACAAAAGCGGAACCCCAATAACGAACCATGCCTCCAAATCCAGCACCTAAAAATACTATAAAATAATTCTGCAATCGTATCTCTCCAATATTTATTTATGAGTTTTATAAAAAGTTATTTAGAGATAAAACTCAAATGTGAATATTCAAAAATTTTCCAATTATGAAATTGAAGTACGAAAACAGGAGTTATTAGTCCACTAAGCTTTAAGGACGATTTTTTCGTTTTGACAAAAACATCACTACGCAATAAGTAAACCCCATCACTATATACAAAATTATATATTCTCATTCCGAAAAACAATTAGATAAGATTTGATATGTGCCTGCATCACATTTGATGATCATGTTTTTTCTTTAAACCGGTGGAAATTCTGATATACGGATGTATTACAATATAAAGTGCTCCCCTCAAATTTGTATCTCCTAAATATTATAGATAATTTTATCAAATAAAATCTTAATATGTTTTGAAAAAAAGTTTTTTAGTTCTTTAATAACTTAATTTAGTAAAATGAAATAGAAAATAATCGGAATAAAGAATTTGGAGGATTACAATGCCGGAAGTTGGTAAGAAAGTAACTAATTTTAAATTGCAAGATCAGAACGGGAAAACAATATCTTTAAGTGATTATAAGGGTAAAAATGTTGTCCTTTATTTTTATCCTAAAGATAACACTTCAGGTTGTACGAAAGAAGCTTGTAATTTCAGAGATGAATTTCCTAAATTTAAAGATATAAACGCTGTTATATTGGGAGTTAGTCCCGATTCGGTTGAATCTCATAAAAAATTTGCTGAAAAGTATGATTTACCGTTTACTTTATTAAGTGATGAAAAAAAAGAAGTTTTAAAAAAATATGAAGTTTGGCAGGAAAAAAGTATGTATGGTAAAAAATATATGGGAGTTGTAAGAACTACTTATATCATTGATCACGAAGGAAAGATAAAGAAAATATTCAATAAAGTTAAGGTTGACGGACATAATAAAGAAGTTATAGAAGCAATAAATAATTAAAATCGGAAACGGAATAATTGATGGTATATGTTACTAGGCGGGAGGTATTTTGCGCTGCTCATCGTCTTTATAATCCGGATTTTTCGGATGAAGAAAACGAACAAATTTACGGTAAATGCAGTCACCCAAATTGGCACGGTCATAATTATATCTTGGAGGTTGTAGTGTCGGGCGAGATTGATAAAAAGACCGGATATTTGATTGATCTGAAAAAGTTAAAGGATATTATTCGTAAAAATGTTATTGATAAAGTGGACCATAAAAATTTGAATATTGATACGGATTTTATGTACGGAATTATTCCAACTACTGAAAATTTGACGATTGCTGTTTGGAAAGAACTTGTGAATAAGATACCTGCCGGTCAATTGTATTCCGTAAAATTATTCGAAACGGAAAATAATTATTTTGAATATAAAGGAGAATAAAATTGAATTACCGCAAGGTTGAAAATTTAATTACGGAGTTGTTAAAGGAAATTGGAGAAGATCCAAATAGGGAAGGTCTTGTAGATACCCCTTTGAGAGTGGCAAAATCTTATGAATTTCTAACCTCCGGTTATGATAAAAATATTGAGGAAGCGCTTAACGGTGCAATTTTCAATGTGAAATACGATGAAATGGTACTCGTAAAAAATATTGATTTTTATAGCTTATGTGAACATCACATGCTTCCTTTCTACGGAAAAGTACATGTTGCATATATACCTGACGGTAAGATAGTGGGTTTAAGTAAAATTCCCAGAATAGTGGAAGTATTTGCTAGGCGACTCCAGGTTCAGGAAAGAATGACACAGCAAATTGCCGATGTAATTAATCAATATTTACATCCGCAAGGTGTTGCGGTAGTATCTGAAGCATATCACATGTGTATGATGATGCGGGGCGTGGAAAAACAAAATTCTTCGGCTACTGCAAGTGCGGTACATGGAACTTTTCAAGAAGATGCCAGAACCAGAACGGAGTTTTTGAATTTAATTCGAACTAAAAGCTTATGATCAACGAGAATAAAACCGGAATTTGGATAACAGGTGCCAGTTCCGGAATCGGTAGAGCTGCCGCTATAGAGTTTGCTAAAATAGGTACCGATGTTTTTATATCCGCGAGGCGTGTAATGGAACTTGAAAGATTGGAAAGGGAACTTAAAAAAGAAAATTTAAATGTTAATATTTATCCATGTAATGTTGCTTCTGCTGCAAACGTTGAGCAAACGGTAAAAAAAATAGTTTCGGAACATAGTATAAATTGTTTGATAAACAATGCCGGAATCACTTCTTTCAAAAAAGTACAAGAAAATTCTATTTATGAAATAGCCGATATAGTTAATACAAATCTTTTGGGTTCTATTTATACAATCAGAAATATCCTTCCGCATATGATAAAACAAGGGAAAGGAACAATAATAAATTTATTGTCGATTGTAACTAAAAAAGTATTTACCCATAGCAGTGCTTATGCAGCTTCAAAAATGGGATTACTCGGCTATACCAATGTCCTAAGAGAAGAGGTAAGAAAGTATAACATTAAAGTAATCAATATTATCCCCGGTGCAATCAATACCCCGATGTGGTCTATGAAAACTAGGAAAGAAAAAGCTGAAAGTATGATGTCTATCGAAGATATGGCCAGTTTGATTGTTTGGCTTTATTTACAAAAAGGCAATATGGTTACTGAAGAAATAGTTGTTAAACCAATTACGGGTGATTTATAATTATGAATAATAAAAAATTATCGGTAGTTACAGGAGGAAATAAAGGGATTGGTAAAGCAATAGCTTTAAGATTGGCGAAGGAAAATCATGATGTGATTATTTTTGGAAGGGATGATGCTTCATTAAAGAGTGTTCAAAAAGAGATAAAATATATAGGAGTTCAATTTCGATGTATTCTGCAACTAAATATGCACTGTTAGTATCTTATCAGTAATATTCGTGTATTATT
>CBFDUR010000017.1:0-10917 GCA_965613005.1 uncultured Ignavibacteriales bacterium | reverse complement strand
ATCCTTTTCGAATTGCATAGGAACCTATTTCACCATATTTATTTAATGCAATAAAAGCGACCTGGAAATCTTTATAGTTTGGTTGCTTTTCAACTATTCTATTAATAGCAATTTCACAAGCTTCTTGCGGTGATTTACCCATTCTCATGTGCTCAACAATCAGATGAGAACCGGCAATTTTAATAACAGATTCGCCCAATCCCGTTGCAGTTGCAGCTCCTATTTCATTATCCACAAACAATCCGGCACCTATAATTGCCGAATCGGCTACCCGCCCGTGGTATTTAAATTTTATACCGCTGGTGGTGCATGTACCGGAGAGATTTCCTGAATTATCAAGCGCAAGCATTCCGATTGTATCGTGATTATTTTTATCAAATCGCACAGGTTTGTACCCTGTTTTCTTAAGCCATTTTTCCCATTCCTCTTTAGCTTTCTTAGTAAGGAGGTTTTGTTTTTTAAAACCATTAGCAAGCGCAAACTCTAACGCTCCTTCACCTACTATCATAACATGTGGAGTTTTTTCCATAATAAGTCGCGCTACTGAAACAGGATGCATAATATGCTGTAAAAAAGCAACCGCTCCCGCATTACCTTTTTCATTCATAATACTAGCATCAAGAGTAACATAACCGTCTCTATCCGGCAGTCCCCCGTAACCAACAGTTGTTATTGTAGGGTCAGCTTCTATAATTCTTACGCCTTGTTCTACCGCATCCAATGCTTTCCCGTTTTTATTTAATATTTCCCAAGCTATATTGTTGGCTCTTATTCCAAGATTCCATGTGGAAATTACTACAGGTTTCTCGGTTTTATTTTTTTTCTTAAAAACGGAGTTTAATTGTTTTCCGAAAGTAGGGAATATCCCCGTTGATGCTGCTGCCGATGCAACCAATGCGCTTTCAATGAATTTTCTTCTTGTTGTCATAGCCGATGTAAAGTTTGTTATTAAAAAATATTAATTATTAATGAGATATCTCTATAGAGGTTATTTTATAGTTTTTGAATCTCGAATATTAACAAAAATCAAAGTTATTCACAAGAGAAATGTCGATTTAGAAAAAATCCTTGAATGGTTAAAGTCCAAAGTTCAGAACTCCTGACCCATAGTTCGAATATGATTCAAAAACGCGGTATATTTGCAAATTTAGTTCGTTAATGAAAATGTTGTAATTTTAGGACGGAATAATAGCTTTAGGGGGTGAAATAAGATAAATTATCGAATTACAATTCCTAAATGCGACAAAAAATTATTATCAATCATTGCAGATAGCACACATGATAAATCAACTATTAGAGTTGGGACAAAAACTAAAAAATTATCTAAAAAAGAAAATTACAATCAAATACTTATGGGCAGAACTATTGGCATTTCTAAAACGAGATAGAGTTGACCGAGCGAGGTTAACAGTATTACCCAATACAAGAAATCAAATTCGATTAGATTAGAGTTTAAAAAAAAGGGGAGCAAAAAACTAAACTTGAAACTAATCCAAAAGATGAAAATTATAAAAGGAATGTAGTAGAAAAATAAACAAATATTAGAGAACGATAAAACCCAAGCTCACAACGGGTTTGACGCTAGGCATACTGTTTCCAGCCTGATATCACTGTCTTGAACGAGGTACTAATATTTTGCCCCTGAATTTTTGTACATTAATTTTTTACTTGACATTTATGAGAAAAGTAACTGCCTTTTGCATTTAAATTGGAAATATTTAGCTAAATTAATACTATATTTTTTTTATTTTTATCGATGAAAGTGAAGAATAATAACATTTTATTTTTTTTACCGGCTTTGCATTTTAATGAGGTCGAATATTTAGTAATTAAACAAAAACTTGTTAAAGCCGGATTAAAAATGTTTATAACATCCGATACCGAAAACATCTGTGTAGGAAATTTCAACTTGAAGGTTAAAGCGGATATTAATCTTTTTAATGTTCACGAAACTAATTTTTCCGGCATTGTTTTTATCGGTGGTACCGGTGCAAGAAACTATTGGGATAATAAAAAATTACACCGGATAGCGATCAAATTTATAAAGGCTGAAAAGATTGTGGCTGCGATTTGCAATGCACCGGTTATTCTGGCGAGAGCCGGAATATTGGAAAATCTTTCAGCTACTTGTTTCCCTGAAGATAAAATGGAGCTGATTAAATCCAAAGTTAATTATAAAGATGAGCCTGTAGTAGTTGACGGTAATATCATTACATGTAAAGACCCTGAATCAAGTTCTCTGTTCGCCGATATTTTTATCCAGAACATAGTATTTTAATTGGAGAGTTAATAAAAACGAAACGATGTTTGAAACAATTAAAAATACCAAGGAATATTGTAACAGTCTGACACGATACTCAAGATATAAAACCAGAGAAGTTTATGTAGGAAATATTCCATGCGGAGGAGATAATCCTATACGAATTCAGTCGATGACAACAACCGATACGATGAACACAAAAGCCACTGTAGAGCAAACAATACGTATGGTTGAATCAGGATGCGATTATGTGAGAATTACTGCCCCGAGTAAATTGGAGGCTCAAAATCTATCAAATATAAAAGCTGAATTGAGAAAAAGAGGTTATAACGTACCTTTAATTGCCGATATTCATTTTACACCAAATGCCGCCGAAATAGCGGCCGGGATAGTAGAAAAAGTGCGAATTAACCCTGGAAATTATGCCGACAGAAAAAGGTTTCAAAATATAGAATATACTAATGACGATTACGCAGCGAAGTTGGGAAGGATTCGTCAAAAATTTACACCTTTAGTAAAAGTTTGTAAAGAATATGGAACCGCTATGCGGATAGGAACAAATCACGGTTCTCTTTCAGATCGCATTATGAACCGCTATGGCGACACACCTCTCGGTATGGTAGAATCTGCACTTGAATTCGTAAGAATTTGTGAAGACTTGGATTACCGTCAAATTATACTTTCAATGAAAGCAAGCAATCCGCAAGTTATGGTTAAAGCTTACCGCTTGCTTATTCAAAAAATGGAGGAGGAAGGAATGAACTATCCTCTTCATCTTGGGGTTACCGAAGCCGGCGGCGGCGAAGACGGCAGAATAAAATCAGCTCTCGGCATAGGAACATTATTGGAAGACGGATTAGGCGATACTGTGAGAGTTTCTCTGACCGAAGACCCTGAGTTCGAAGCTCCTGTAGCTGTTAAATTAGTAAATCGTTATAATAATAGAACAGGACACAGTTTTATAAAACCGATCAAGGATATTCCTTTCAATCCTTTTGAGTATTCTAAAAAATATTCAATTGAAATTTCAGGGATAGGAGGAAGAAATGTTCCTGTTGTTATTGCCGATTACAGCAATAGAAAATTAATAAATCCTTCAGATTTGGAAGATTTCGGATATATATATAATGCTTCCGCCGGTAAATGGAGCATGACCGATACGGCAGCGGATTTTTTATATCTGGGTACGCAAATAATTCCTTTTGAATTCCCCGTAGGTTTAAAAGTAATATATGATTATTCAATTCGTGAAAACCTTAAAAACTCTTCAAAAAACTTTTTTTTGTTAAACTCCGGAAATTATCTTGCCGGAAGAAAAGAATTAGAAGGCATTAATTTATTATCTATCGATATCAACTCTCTTTCAGAAAAAATTATTGATAAATTAAAAAATGATAATAAAACAATATTGGTTCTTGAAACCAAAAATTTACATGGGATGGCTGAACAACGAAGAGTTTATTTTGAATTGTTAAATAATCATATCGATAATCCGGTAATACTCAAACGGACATATAAAGGACTAAGCATTGATGAATTAATGCTTTATTCATCTACCGATATCGGAGCTTTATTGATTGACGGATTCGGAGACGGAGTTTGGATTGATGTTCAGGGTACCATAACGGAAGACAGTACGCAATTAACTGATAGTAATGGCCGGTACATAAAACAATTTGTTAAAAACGAATCAAAAGAAAAGGTTGTTAATCGTTTGCTTTTCGGTATCTTACAAGCCGCAAGGGTCAGAATTTCAAAAACCGAATATATCGCATGCCCTTCATGCGGCAGAACTTTATTCGATTTGCAAGAAACTACCGATATGATAAGAAAAAAGACAGAGCATTTAAAAGGTATAAAAATCGCCGTTATGGGTTGTATCGTTAACGGACCGGGAGAAATGGCTGATGCCGATTACGGCTATGTCGGTTCAGGTGTAAAAAAAATAACACTTTATCGCGGTAAGGAAATTGTTAAAAGGAACATTTCCGCTAATACCGCCGTAGAAACATTAATTGAATTAATTAAAAAAGATAACAATTGGGTTGATCCCAAAAAGTAAAAATGTCCTTAAGAAGGGTAACTTATATCACATAATATATTAATATTTTTCAATATTATATTTCATGATTGTTGATAATTTGTTAGTTAAAGAGTATATTTAAACACTTAATTATATGGTTACTAAAATTAAAAAATTTATATTTCTTAAAATAATTTACAATTCTGCTGTTAAGCGGTTAAACAAAAAAAATTAGAAAATGCACTTCATCTCCGAAGTGCATTTTTTTATATGAAATGTAAAGAGATTATAAAATTTTTTGAAGAATGGGCGCCTAAAGAGATTGCTTGGCAAAGGGATAACGTAGGACTTCAGGTGGGCTCGATTGAAAGAGAAATCGAAAACATCCTTTTAAGCCTCGACTTTACGGATAAAGTTTTGAAGGATGCGATAAAAAAGAGGTGCAATCTGATAATTACACATCATCCCTTCTTATTTAATCCATTGCGAAAGGTTGATATCATTAATGACAAAAGAGCAACCCTCCTGGAAAAGTTAATAAAAAATAATATTACCTTATATTCGGCTCATACAAATTTGGACTTTACTACCGACGGTGTAAGCTTCCAATTGGCAAAAAAATTAAATTTAAAAGATATTTCCTTCCTTGTTAATCTTAAAGCAAATCAATATAAGCTTATTGTGTTTGTCCCCGTCACTTTTATAGATAAAGTTTCTAATGCAATTTTCAATGCCGGCGGTGGAATAATCGGTGATTACAGCAAGTGTAGTTTCCGTTCTCCGGGTTCGGGAACTTTTGTAGGCTCTGTTAAAACCAAACCTTACGTGGGAGAAAAATCTAATTTCGAGAAAGTAGATGAAATAAAACTTGAAGTCTTGGTTAATTCATGGGAATTGCATAAAATAATTTCAGCAATGAAAAAAGCTCATCCTTATGAAGAAATAGCTTATGATGTAATTCCATTAGAAAATTTCAATGTAAATTATGGAAACGGCGCAATCGGAAAATTAAATCAACCTATGAGCACAAAAGATTTTTTGATGTACGTTGCAGGAAAATTAAAAATAAAAAATTTCCGTTTCACAATGGGTAAAAAAACAAAGGTAAGTAAGATAGCTGTCTGCGGTGGTTCGGGAAGTGAATATATACAAGATGCGGTTAATCTAAATGCCGATGCATTCATTACCGCCGATCTTAAATATCATATATTTCAGGAGATTGAGGGAAAACTTTTGTTGATTGACGCAGGGCATTATGAAACTGAAATTCATTCGCTTAACGAAATAAAAAGAAGACTAACGAATTTTTTAAACGAAAATAATTCTCATATAAAGGTGTTTAAATTTAGTGGGTCAACGAACCCCATCATTTTTTACAATAATTAAGGAGCATAGATAAATTGTTTGATAGATTAAAAACATTGTACGAATTACAAAAAATAGACGATCAATTAGATGAATCGGAAGAATTACGGGGAGATTTACCAAATACCGTTGAGGACCTCGAAAAAAGAATTAACGAAATGATAAATATTATTTCGAATAATGAAAAAGAGAGAAAGGAGACTCTGAAACAAAGAGAAGAAAATGAAGAAGAAGTAGAAAAGCTTAAAGAAAGTCAGAAAAAATTTAAAGCTCAACTTTATCAAGTTCGGAATAATAAAGAATATGATGCTTTAACTAAAGAGATCGACCATACCGAAGAACAAATGATTAAACTGCTTTCAGAGAATGATGACTCGGCAGATTTAAGCAAAAAACTTGCCGATGAAATAGAAGAAGTAAAACCTCAGCTAGAGGAATTAAACAAAGAATTGAAAGCTAAGGAGTCCGATCTAAAAGAGATAATTAAAACAAACGAAAAAGAAGAAATAAAACTGCGGGCTAAAAGAAAAAAAATTGAGGCTCTTACAAAAAAAGCCGATTACACTGCCTATATGAGAATTAGAAAAGCGAAAAATGGTATGGCGGTTTCTACAATTAGAAGATCGGCTTGCTCTGGCTGTCACAATATTGTACCCTCTCAAAGACAACTTGAAATAAGAAGAAATAATAAGCTCTTTTTTTGTGAATATTGCGGAAGAATTTTGGTATCTGCCGAAATTGCTGAATCTGTTTAATAGTAGTTTGTTGAAATTATAAGATTCTTTTAAATAACTGCGGAATAATTTGAAGAAGCTTTAGGTATTCTTATTAGTATCTTATCAGTAATATTCGTGTTATTTTTGGCAGAAAATATTGATTTGTAATTGGTTTAATATTTTATAAGAATGATCGTATGACTGTATGTTAAAAATTGATTTTAGTAAATTAGTCATATGCACAGTGTCCTTCGGACAAACAGTCATACATTTACATACATTCATACTTCAAAATTTACTTGTACTGTTAATTTTTCAATATAAATCCCTTTTTGGTTCCGGCTTGTCCAGGTTAGGGTATACCCGAATCCCTTCAGACCGGATATAACGAGCGAAATAAATTTTATATTGATATCTTTTACTTTACTGTTTGAAGTAAATTAATATGTGATATCGTATATTCTTTTCTACTGTTTTGAGGGGTGTAATTTATTATATTTACATTATTGATAGTTGTTTTAATTATTGAGTTTAGTATAAAAAGGTCATTTCCTAATTTTGAATATTAAAGAAAAATGAAGCTTTACCACAAGGGAAACGCCTTTTTAGATGAGACTCATTAATTTGAATTGTTAAATACGTAGATACTTTATTTTAAAAGAAGTTGTGCAGATAATAAAAAAGTTCAATCCGGGCAATTGCTATTCTTAAAAAGGATAGAGGAAAGTCCGAACTTCACAGAACAGAGTGCCGGGTAACGCCCGGGGTTCCGAATTTCAGGAATACGGAAAGTGCCACAGAAAATATACCGTCTCGATTTTCGAGATAAGGGTGAAAAGGCAGGGTAAGAGCCTACCGCGGAAATGGTAACATTTCCGGTCCCGTCAAGGGATCTTGCGAAAGCAAGACAAGGTAAACCCCACTCGAAGCAAGGCCAAGCAGGAAACCCTCCGTGTTTTTTCAGAGCAAAGTTGTTCGCTTTGATTGTCTGTTCTTATACAGACATGGTTTCCGGGTGGACCGCGAGAGGCTGACAGTAATGTTAGTCCCAGATAAATAATTGCCGTCCCTGACGATCAGGGATTACAGAATTCGGCTTATAAGATTGAACTTTTATTATATTTTCTGAAATAGTCTAATTATGTATTTTATATGTTAAATAAACGTTGGAAAATAAAAGAAGTTGATGATGATTACGCTGTAAAAGCACTTGCCGATACACTTAATATTTCCGGGGCGCTTGCCCGTTTATTGGTTTTAAGAAATATTAAGAACTTTACTCAAGCGAAATCTTTTTTCAGGCCGTCAATCGATACTATGTATGATCCTTTCCTTATGAATGGTATGGAAACCGCTACTACAAGAGTAATTCAAGCCCTTACCGAAAATCAATTAATTTGTATTTATGGAGATTATGATGTAGACGGTACTTGCTCAACGTCTTTATTATATCTATTTCTAAAGGAGCTGGGCGCAAATGTTGATTTTTATATTCCGCAACGTTTGACTGAGGGATACGGTATTTCAAAATCCGGTATCGATCATGTTAAAGAGAAAGGGTCTTCACTTCTAATTTCGGTTGATTGCGGTATAACTGCTATTGAAGAATCTGAATATGCTAATTCTTTAGGGATGGATTTGATTATATGTGATCATCACCAACCTAAAGAACAAATTCCTAATGCTTTGGCAATACTGGACCCTTTAAAGCCCGAGTGTGATTATCCATTTAAATATTTATCCGGTGCTGGAGTTGCATTCAAACTTACACAAGGAGTTTCGGATAGAATCGGTAAAAGAGATTTACCATTGAAATGCCTTGATCTAGTTGCTCTTGCCGGAGCTGCCGATATAGTTCCCTTAATAGATGAAAATCGTGTATTGGTAAAAGAAGGAATAAATTTAATAAATACTTCTCCTCGTCCAGGTATAAAAGCATTGATTAAAGCCAGCGGAATGAAACCGGGAAGTTTAAGCTCAAGTCAAATAGTTTTTACAATTGCCCCGCGTATAAATGCCGTCGGCAGACTGGGAGACGCCCGTCGTGCCGTTGAACTTCTTATTACGGAAGACCCCGATTATGCAAAGGAATTAGCCGGAATTTTGGAAAAAGAAAATCTGAAAAGAAGAAGAATAGACGAAAATACTTTCAATAGTGCGCTGGAAATAGTTCAAAACAATATAGATTTTAATGATGAGTCCGCTATAATTTTGCATCAGGAAAAATGGCATCCGGGTGTAATCGGGATTGTTGCCTCTCGATTAGTAGAAAAATATTACCGCCCTACGATAATGCTTACAACTATCGACGGTGTAGCTAAAGGATCGGCTAGGAGTATTTCCAATTTTAATATTTATGAAGCATTAAAGAAATGTGAAGATTTATTAATTCATTTCGGTGGTCATAAAGCTGCTGCCGGCTTAGCCGTTGAGGTTGAAAACATAAAAAAATTCAGGATTAAATTTAATCAAATTGTAAAAGATACATTATCGGATGAAGAGCTGCTTCCGGAAATTTCTATCGATTCTTTGTTGGGATTTTCTGAAATAACACCCAAGTTTTTAAGAATTATTGATGAATTTGCACCTTTCGGACCTGGGAATATGCGCCCGGTCTTTTTATCGGAAAACGTTCAATTAGTTAGTATTCCCAGAATAGTAGGAAACAATCACATGGTAGTAAGTATAAAACAAAAAAATTCAGATAAAATCTTTGATTGTATCGGTTTTAATATGGGAGAATATTGCGGTTTATTATCTGATAACGGCAATCTTATCGATGTGGTTTATACGATTGATAAAATCAATAGAGATGGTAGAACTTTTCCTCAATTTAGATTAAAAGATTTGAAAATAAAAAAGAAATAATTAGGAGTAACTTTAATGTCAGGTCATTCAAAATGGGCAACAACAAAACGAAAAAAAGCAGTCATTGATGCAAAACGTGGGAAGTTGTTTACAAAATTAATCAAAGAAATTACAATTGCTGCCAGAGAAGGTGGAGGTGACCCGATAGGAAATCCACGATTGCGACTTGCTGTGGATAATGCCAAATCAGCCAATATGCCCGCTGATAATATAGAACGTGCTGTAAAAAAAGCTACCGGTGAACTCGACGGCGTTACATACTACGAGCTGACTTACGAAGGCTATGGATCGGCCGGTATAGCTGTTCTAGTAGAAGTTGCAACAGATAATAGAAACCGGACTGTAGCTGAAGTTCGTCATATATTTAACAGGCACGGGGGCAATTTGGGTGAAAGCGGTTCTGTTGCGTGGATGTTCAATAAAAAAGGAATTATTACTTTACTTAATCAAGGTAAAAGCGAAGATGAAATAATGGAAATAATTTTAGAAGCGGATGCCGAAGATCTTCAAACGGAAGATGAATTTTTTGAAATTCAAACGACTGTTGAATCATTTGAGAAGGTAAGAAAAGCAATAATTGAAAGCGGATTGAATATTGAAAATGCTTCCCTTCAATGGATAGCCCAAAATTATATCAATGTATCGGGTGAAGATGCCGAAAAGGTGATTAAATTGATTGAAGCGTTGGAAGATTCGGATGACGTACAAAATGTTTATACTAATGCCAATATCGAAGAATCTTCTTTAAATTAATCTTATCTTAACTTTTTATTTTAAATTGATTCCTTTTTAATTTTATTTTATTTTTTTAAGCATGATAATATTAGGTGTTGATCCCGGGACCAACTTTACGGGGTACGGAATCATCAAATACAGCAAAAATAATTTCTCCAGGATTAAAAGCGGTATTATCAAGCTTCCGTCTTCAAAGGCTCTTCCATTAAAATTGGAAATTATTTATGATCAGATCAATAACATTATTAGAAAATACCGGCCGGATGAATTTTCAATTGAAACTGCATTTTTCGGAAAGAATGTACAATCTGCTATGAAAATCGGGTATGCACGGGGTGTTTCTTTATTGGCTGCTGTTCATAATCATTTACCTACTAATGAATATTCACCTCGTGAAATTAAAAAAGCTGTTGTCGGAACAGGATCCGCTTCAAAAAGACAGGTCGAGTTTATGATAAAAACTATTCTTTCCATTAAAAATGAAATTATGAAATTCGATGAATCCGATGCCTTAGCGGTTGCGATATGTCATTCATTCAGAATGAAATCTCCATTGAAAAAAAGCAAAAACTGGAAAACATTTATTGAGGCTTTCCCCGAACGGGTTATTGAATAATAATTAATTATCTTTCAAAACGTCGGTAATATTAAATTACACAATAAATTTTTTTATTTACAAAATTGAGTAAAAATGATCGGGTATTTAAAAGGGAAAATAATTTCTGTAAAACCAACTAAAATTTTAATGGATGTAAATGGAGTAGGTTATCTCGTCAATATCTCTATTAATACATTTGAAAGGATTACCGACCAAGAGGTAACTTCACTATTTATTCATACAAGCGTGAAAGAAGATTCGATTACTTTATACGGTTTTTATACCGAGTCGGAAAAGGAAATGTTCGAATTGTTAATCTCTGTGAATGGTATTGGTCCGCGATTAGCACAAA
>CBFDUR010000016.1:0-11109 GCA_965613005.1 uncultured Ignavibacteriales bacterium | reverse complement strand
AGCTCCTCCCATTCCTCCAAGTCCTGCCGTTAGTAAAAATTTACCGGCAAGGCTTCCATTAAAATATTTTCTACCACATTCAGCGAAAGTTTCATAAGTGCCTTGAAGGATTCCTTGAGTTCCGATATAAATCCAACTTCCGGCGGTCATCTGCCCAAACATTGTCAAACCCAGTTTTTCAAGTCTTCTAAACTCATCCCAATTTGCCCAATTAGGGACAAGCATTGCGTTTGAAATAAGTACACGGGGTGAATTTTCAGATGTCTTAAATATACCCACAGGCTTGCCGGATTGAATCAGCAACGTTTCATCATTCTCCAGATTTTTGAGTGAATTAATAATCGCTTCATAGCTCTCCCAATTTCTGGCGGCTTTTCCGTTGCCTCCATAAATAATTAATTCAGCGGGGTTTTCGGCTACATCCGGGTCTAAATTATTCATTAACATCCGCATAGCTGCTTCCTGGGTCCATCCTTTACAAGATAGTTTAGAACCATGCGGAGCTTTTATGTTAACTTTTTCATAAAATTGTAACATAATTAACCCTTAAAATGAATTTCCAAAATATTTTCATATTGATTTAGCATCGATCTATATAGCCACTTTTTTAGAAACCAAATCTTATCGATCCTATTTCTCAGATGCTTAACATTTTCGGTAATTTGATGCTTAAGTTTTATTCTTTCTTCTTTTGTAAGTTTTATAGTTTCGGAGTTACTTTCTAATTTATCTAATATTGAATTAAAAACTTTAATCTCCGAAAAATATTTTTTGTCTCCTTCAATTTGTTTTAATGTTTGGTTGCAAAATGTTTTTAATATTTTTCTTTCATTTTTATTAAATTCGAAATTATAATTTGTGAATAATTTTTTCATCTTTTCCCGTATAATTTTTTAATGATAATAATTGATCTCTCATGGTTTGGAAGCCGGGTTTAATTACATCGTAAATAAATTTCAATCTTTCTTTATAAGGAATGAAAGCGGACTTCATAGAATTCAAAGTAATTTTCTCAACATCATCCAGATTCAAATTAAAGTGTTCGATAGCGGTAAGGAATTCCTTGGTCATATTCGTATTGCTCATTAATCGATCATCAGTGTTAATGGTAACTCTAAATTTCTCTTTATAAAGCATACCGAACGGATGGTTTTCAATTTTATCTATCGAGCCGGTATGCACATTACTAAGTAGACAAATTTCCAACGGAATTCTTTTATCAAGTACATATTGTGCAAGATCTCCAAAACCAACTACATTATGATCATTATCGAGAGAGATATCTTCTACAAGATGAGTCGCATGTCCGATTCGATGTGCTCCGCACCATTGGATTGCCTGCCAGATTGATTCTTTACCAAAGGCTTCACCTGCATGAATAGTTATATTAAAATTTGCTCTTTGAATAAATTGAAATGCTTCAATATGTTTTTTAGGAGGATATCCACCTTCTTCCCCAGCCAAATCAAAACCGACCACGCCTTGATTTCTGAAATTAACGGCTAACTCTGCAATTTCGAGAGTATTCTTCATATTTCTCATACCGCATAGAATTAATCCATAACCTACTCCGAAATCTCTTTTCCCTTTTTCCAACCCTTCTAGAACCGCAGAAACTATATCTTCATAATACAAGCCTTTTGAAGTATGAAAAACCGGTGCAAACCTGGTTTCGACATAACAGACACCGTCGTTTTTCATATCTTCCATCATTTCATAAGCAACTCGTTGCAATGCCTCTTTTGTTTGCATTACGGCACAAGTATGCTCAAAGCCTTGAAGATATTCAACAAGATTACCTTTATTAGCTCCTCGAAAAAACCACTGTGCAAGCTCACCGGGATCTTTTGTCGGTAATTTATTATACTTCAGATCATTAGCAATATCGATAATGGTTCCCGGACGAATCCCACCGTCAAGATGGTCGTGGAGTAATACTTTCGGAACAGCTTTGATAATTTGTTTAGTAGTCAAAACAACCTCTCTTTTAGTTCCAAAAATATTCTTTTTAATCTGCAAAATCAATTTTAAGAACGATAGTAAAGAATGTTCAATTATTTAATTCAATTGAGTTTATAATTATCAGGTGTAAATAGATAATTATGAGTTGATTCTAAAAAGTACCGCAGTGTCATTTTGGACACATTTTCTTCGTTCGGTGTAAACTCCGTGAGAATCTCTAATCCATTGTAAAATAAGAAATTCTTCAGTTGCTTTGCTCCTTCGATATGGTTCTATTGAGCTTTTTAGAATGGACTCATTTATAATAATTAATATTATTTCTATATCAAATAATTTGTTCTTGACTATCGAAGGTTAAAATAGTAGTTTTGGAATAAGAAATTTAGATAATATTAGATAATAATAGGAGAAAAGATGCAGCGGTCAAAAATAATATTTGCTGTCCTAATATTCATGGGAATGGTATTTACAGGATTCCAATGCTCTTCGACTGAATTGACAAGTGCAAAGTTATACATACAGCAAAAGAATTATCCTAAGGCATTAGAATCGCTTCATAGAGAAGTTACTAAGAACCCTAAAAGTATAGAGGGCTATTATCTTTTAGGCGTTGTTTACGGAGTGAAAGAAGAATATAATAAGATGCTGGATGCTTTTAATAAGTCTTTGGGAATCGGTAAACAATATGCCAAAGATATATCGAACCAAAAAAAATATTATTGGGCACAATTATTCAACAGAGGTGTAAGTAATTATCAAAAAGGTAGGAGCACAACGAAGAAAGATTCAAGCAAATTGTTTTTAGATAAATCCGCTGAGGCTTTCAAAACAGCACTTAAACTGGAGCCTGATTCGGCAAGTACTTATAAAAATTTGGCATTTGTTTATATGAGTGCTCAAGAATACGATAATGCTATTGCTCCTTTGAAAAAATTAATTGAAAAGCAAAAGGAGCAAGATGGCTATAAATATTTAGGCGAAATTTATTTTAATAAGGCGAATAAATTGAAAGCTAAATATAAATCTTCAGGCAATATGCAAGATAGCTTACAATCGATGATTTACTACGAAGATGCTATTAAAGTTTTGCAAAAAGGACGTAAGTATTTTCCGCATAATTCCGATTTATTATTAATATTATCAAATTCTTATATCGGGGCACATAAATTGGATGTTGCTATTGATGCATTTAAAACCGGTGTTAAAGAACAACCTAATAATAAGTATTACAGGTATAATTACGGGGTGCTTTTATTAGGTGCTAAAAATTACCAGGCAGCCGTAAAACAATTTAAGAAAGCCATCGAAATCGATCCAAATTATCAAAACGCTATTTATAATTTAGCCGTTACCTATGTTAAATGGGGTAGCGGTTTAAGCCAAATACAAAACGAAAAAACCATAAAAAATCCGAATGCCAAAATTGATACTACGTATAAATATATATATAGAGAAGCGCTTCCTTATTTAGAAAAATCCGTTCGCCTTAAGGCTGATGACGCTACTTTGTGGGAGCTTCTAGGTAAAGTTTATACAATTCTTAATTATCAAAACAAGGCTAAAGCAGCTTATGATAAAGCAGATAAACTTAGTAGATAAAAATGTTTAATTTTATTAATTTTAAAATACAAAAAATAAGATGACTCAAAATATTCAAGGGCAAGGACAACAGATAAATATCGAATTAGGTGAAAAAGAAGCGGAGGGGATATATTCTAACCTCGCTATAATTACGCATTCACCCGCAGAGTTTATTATCGATTTTACTCGAGTTGTACCTGGTGTCCCTAAGGCGAAAGTACATGCTAGGATTATTACTACTCCACAGCATGCCAAATTGCTTTTGAAAGCATTAAAAGAAAATATTGAAAAATATGAAGCTAGATTCGGGGAAATTAATATTGAATCCCCACCAAATCAACATTTTGGATTTGTTCCGGTTGATAATAATGAAAAAGTGAATTAAATTATTCCCTTTACTTTGCACGCTATCTTTAAACTTTTCTATTTTTAATTATAAATAGCGGGGGAGCATTAAGGTTTCGTTTGATCCTATAAATTATATTTTAGGATTTTGTAATTAAATTTATATTAAATAGAAAGGTATGCTTTATGAAAAATTCATTATACGTTTTTGTTATTTTACTTTTTACCGTTTTGATGCTGAACAATACAAGTCATGCTCAGGCGACACAAGATACGGTGTTTTTACATCTTTCCATTCAGTGTTCTCATCTCGGTGCATTTCAGCTTTCACCGGATACGGTTGTTGAAGGTGAAATTTATACTATTTCTTCCTATACTTTACCATCAAATTATTCCAAAGTGCAGGGATTATATGACGCATTAGTCGGTACTCAATTCTATTTTGAAAATGGAGCTCTGAATCAGAATATTGATGTTTATTTTAATATTTCCGATATTGATTGTAGTTCAGGTTTTTATAATGTAGATCCGAATTCCAGTGCAAATTTTTTCTTTCATGCCGACTTTGCTGTTGATACAATCGTAAACGGTCAACCCGTTTTTGTTAAAGGTTCGTATTACTTCAAGAATGGCAAGCATGCGGTTTTGAAGATAAAACGTACAACTCAATTTAATAATTTTATTAAAAACACCGGCGTTGATATTAGCAAAACCTTAGAGTATGTGTATGTTTTAGCCACTGGAGGATTTACTAATTCGGGGATAACCACTACGGTAGATACCGATTATGTAACTGCAAAGATGAGCCATTTTTCATCTGTAGCCGGAGGGAATAAATCTTCACTTACCGGTATTAAGGATGAAAATAGTTACGTTGCTGATATACCTTCCGATTATGTATTAGAGCAAAATTATCCGAATCCATTTAATCCATCAACTACTATTGAATATGCCCTTCCCGTAAGATCATTTATTAAAATTAATGTTTATAATATTTTAGGCGTGAAAGTTGCTTCTTTAGTCAAAGGCTATAAAAGTGCCGGTATTCACTCGGTTACCTTTGATGCTAAAAATCTTTCATCGGGGCTTTATTTCTATGAGTTGAGATCGAATAATCTTATAAAAACTCGTAAGATGTTATTGCTTAAATAACTTTTTTCGTATTCAGTTCATATTGGTGGCTGTCTTTAAGGCATTATATCCGTCATTCCAATAAATGGGAGAATTGATGACAAAAACTTTTATAATCGATTGACAAACCGTGTTTTTTAAGACAGCTTTATATTATTTTAACTTAAATAAAGTTTTAGGTATGCACATGAAAAAAATGTCATTTTTTATCATAGCCTTTCTAATACTGAGTTTTTCTTTTTTGCGACTCGGCTGTTTAAATGTTCCAAATGATTTAGTTCTTCCACAATGGGATGTGGAGTTAAATGTTCCTTTAATTGATACTACTTATAAGCTAAGTGATATTATTAACATAAATAAAACTAGTTATATCTCTATCAGCCGGACATCTTCCAACGATAGTATTTATGTTATTCAATCGGATGATTATTCTCAAACGATAGGAATTTCTCAATTTGTACAAGCTTTAGATTCCACTTCGAAAAAAAATATAACTGTTCCGGCTCTTAACAACCAACAAACAACAATTTACCTGCAGTTCCCGAAAAACGCTCAATTAGATAGTGCAACTTTTCAAAGTGGTGAATTTAAATACCAAATGAAAAATACATCAGCGGTTGAGGTTACGGTTTTCCTAAAAATACCTGGTGTACACACACCAACCGGAACAACCTTGGAGATTCATAGAAAAATACCTCCTTCAGGTGTTATAAATTCAATAATAAATTTTGCTAATTACAAGTATAATCTTCCTTCTAATCAACCTCCGTTTTTTAAGAATAGCCTTCAAATAGTGCTGGAAGTTAAGGCAGCGGTTACATCAGGCACTAATATAGAAGTCAGTTTTTTCAGCAAGAATTTCTTTTTTAGTTCCGTCACCGGTTATTTACCTAAACAGTCTTTAGGGCAAAAAAGAGAATCATTTGCTCTCAATTTGGGTGATGCAGTTAATTATAGAGAGAAAGCTTTTTTGGGAACAGCAACCTTAAATCTGGAGGCTGATTATTTATCTCCTGTTTCAAATCCGTTTGATATTGGAATTAAAAATTTAAATATAATCGGAAAGCGAAAAGACGGTTCTACTTTTTATCTTAAAGATAGTACAGGAAATGCTAATTTAAATTATAGTTTTACCAACGGTAAATTAATGGCTTCGTTCAATCAGAATAACAGCAATATCACCGGTTTGATTTCATTTATTCCCGATTCTGTGGTGTTAATAGCCGAGTATATAATGAACCCCGACAATAAAACCGGTACTGCTACTTCACAGGATTCTATTAGGTTCAAATCAAATTTTAAAACAAATAGTTACCTGGCACTTAGGAAATCAAGCATAACAGATACTTCAGAAGTGAAACTGAGTTCTGATAGTCGAAAGCAAATTAGAAAAGCCAGGCGCGCCAATATTACCGTAGAAGTTCAAAACGGAATACCTATAACTACCTGGATGAAGATATCTCTCGTCGATTCGAATTACAATCCTTTATTTACAATTCGAAATCTAGCAAACGGAACCGATTCCTTATATTTTGCCGGTGCTGATGTAACATCAAGCGGGGATATATCGCAGCCTGTTACGACCAACAATAGTGTGGTGCTTGATTCTTTACAAGTAAATCAATTATCACATGCAGCACATGCAATATTTTCTTTTAGCATACGAACTAAAGACGCTTATAAAAATCCTCCTCCTTTAGTGAAAATCCGTCCGAGTGATAAAATTCATATCAGAGCATTTGGTGGAGTTAAATATCATTTGAATCCATCAGAAAAAAATTGAGAAAGAAGGTAATAAAATGAAAAAATACATAACAACATTAATTTTAATAATTTCTTTTTCTGTTTTAAACTATGCTCAATTCGGAACCTCAAGCGGTGTAGACGCGAGAAGTATGGGCATGGCAAAAACATATAATGCTACATCCGAAGGAGTATACTCAATTGGTATTAACCCGGCTAATTTGATGTTTATGAAGCATAGTGTTGAGATATCAACGGTACTTCCACTACCGTTTTTAACATTAAGAAGCGGTACTAATTTTGTCTCTATAGACGATATAAACTATTTTTTCGGAAGAGTTAACGGCAAGCCCCGCTACTTAAGTAATTCGGATAAAAAAAGGTTCGAGGATCTTTTCAAAAACGGTGGTTTCGTCTTAGCAAATTTGGGAATGAACTTGTTTTCTTTGAGTATAAATACGGGCAAGAATATAGGGGCTTTTGCTTTTTCCATTAACGATGTCGTATCGGCTCGTTTCGATTTTCCTAAAGCTTTAATCGAGATTGCTTTAACCGGTAATCCCATCGGAAAGGAGTATAATTTAAGCGATGCGAAAGCTAAAGCCTGGTGGATAAGAGATTATTCTTTTTCTTATGCTAAAAGCTTTAAAAACGTTTTACCGAATATTTTTGATAATTTTTCTGCCGGTGTTACTTTTAAATATGTTAACGGTTATGCTTATGTTGCTACCGATACGGTTAGTACAACATTTTCTACCAAAGCGGATGGAACGATAACCGGAAACGCCGGTTTTAGAGCCGTAACATCTTTTTCAAAAAATTTTGGCGTTAAGTACGATTTTCAGAATCAAACGACTGCAAATTCAAGTGGGTTTAGCCCTTTCCCTTCTCCGGCCGGTACCGGCTTTGGATTTGATTTAGGGCTTGCTGCATCTATGAATCATGTTTGGAGATTTGCTCTATCTGTGACCGACATCGGAAATATGAAATGGACTAATAATGACGCACAATTTACTGCTTCCGGTAAAATCAGTATAAACAATATTACGGATACGTCACAAACCAACGAATTAAAAAATAAAATTCAGGGAAAAAGCAGCAATCTTGTTGAATTTACTACCGATTTACCTACAGCTTTCAGGTTAGGAGTTTCTTATTATTTTGATCGATCGCATAATCTTATTCCCGGCACTTTATTATTAGCTTTTGGCTATAACCAGGGGTTTAATAATGCCCCGGGAAATAGCAAAAATCCGAGAATATCCTTCGGTGCAGAATGGAAGCCGGGGGATTGGATACCTTTTATAAGAACCGGAATTTCCTTTGGCGGTATATTTGGATTCCATTGGGGATTGGGATTGGGATTTGATGCAGGACCTTTGGAATTTAATTTTGCTACCTCCGATTTTCAAGCTGTTATTGCACCTAATTCAGCCAGGTATCTTTCGATTGCATTTGGTTCAAGATGGAAATTCTAAGCGCTATTGTCTGACTCTAATCAAATTTACAATAGCGCCGAAGAAAAATATTATATTTGCCGTCCAAGCTGTTAGAATTGGATTTAATGCTCCATTTTTCCCAAAAGCTTGGCTTATTTTCATGAATGCAAGATAGATAAACGTTACCAGTATATTTATTCCTATTTGTAATGCAAGTCCCCCTTTTCTTTTATTCGCTGATAATGGGAGCCCGAATAATAAAACTATTAAACTTGCAATAGGAAACGAATACCGTGAGTAATAATCAATCAAAGTACTGGTAGGGTCGATACCTGCACGTTTTTGGGTTTCAATTAACTTTTTTAATTCACCTAGATTCATCTCTTCCGGTTTTTGTTGTTTTGTATTAAGTTCTTGCGGAGTAAAATTTAGATTGGTTAAATCCATTTTTGTAAATTTTTCTTCTTTTTGCCCCTTATTATCTATAAAAATTCTTTTAATTCCGTTATATGCTATCCAGCTATGCTTATGCGAATTGTAAACCATCCTGGCAGCGTCAATTCTTGAAGTCATTTCCGTTAAATTGTTCTTATCGAAATTTTCAATACTTACCCGGTTAGCTTGTTTCTTAGAATTATCGAAAAAGTAGATATTCACAATTCTGGTTTTTGAATCCTGAAAAAACAGATTGCTTCCGGCAAAAATGAAACCCCTATTTAAATAGTTTCTCTCAATATTAAGTTTAGTTTTATTTGCCATAGGAACAATATAGCCTGAGAAATAAATCGAGAATGCACTAATAAAAATAGTTGTTACAACAAAAGGAGTCATAAATCGGTAAATACTGATACCGCTAGATTTAATTGCTGTAAGTTCATTTAGATTTGCCATTTTACCGACTGTGAAAAGAGCGCCGAACAAAACAGCAACCGGAGTCATTAATTTTATTATATCAGGGCTAAAAACAAGATAATAATTGAAAATTATATGCGCAGGAACCTTTTGATCGATAAAATCATCTAGGTTTTCCATCATATCGATTACCACAAATATTAATGTAAAGGCAAGTAAACCGAAAAGGATAGTCTGTAAAAATTGTTTTATTAAATATCTATCAAGAATTTTCATTTATCGAGTTTTCGTTTTCAAAATTACGCCATTGTTTAGGCACAAATTTTTTGAGAAATACAAAGTTTAATTTTACTGTTTCCTGGACTGTTTTTGTAGTTAATATTATACCGGCAATACCTAATAAAATATTAGCAGACCACATTCCCCAAAACGGGGATAATAAATCTCGATCCGCCAATTTTTCTCCACCGATCAGAAATGCCCAATAAAGTAAAAAGAAAAATAAACTAATGCTTGCAGCTGCACCAAATCCGCCTTTTTTAACCATAATACCTAGTGGTGCACCTATTAAAACAAATATTATACATGCTACCGGAATAGCATATTTTTTATGAACCTCGACCCAATATTGACTTATCTGATCATTGAGAGAGGCGACCATATAATAATTTGCCAAAACAATATTTTGTGCAGTTCTGACATTGTTTAATGCTCTTATGTAAACTAATTCTTTACTTTCTCTGCCGTGTGATGAGTAGTTGATGGGAGGTAGATTTGTATTAGGGATTTCATACAAATATCTATTAGTGGCATTATTGAGGGTGCGGATAGCTTTTCCTCTAATAACATCTAAGCTATCGATGATTTTTAACATGGCATGAGCGCTCAATTCCCTATCGCCTCTTGGAACACCTGGACCGGTTTGCTGGAATGTGAATTGTGAGGCATTCATTGCGATCCGATCTTTTGTAAAAATCATTTTTCTATAATAATTCGGATGCGCTAAATCAGATTCGTGTATCTGACCATCCCATAGATCCATAATTAATTTTGTTTGATCTTTTGAAAAGTATAACTTACCTTTTTTTGCCGTGACTATATCTAATTTCGTAGGATCAGAGTAATCATATATAAGAACATCCTTCAATGCATTTGTTTTTTTATTAATTCCTCTTACCAATATAGCGTAATTTGAAACCTCTTGGGAAAATACACCCGGCTCAAGTGATAGTGTCGGCTTCTTTCTGGAAATATCTTCCATTAATATTTTTGCCTGATGATTTGCATCAGGTAGAACATCATTATTAAAAAGAAGAAGAAGGTATCCGATTATAACACTCATTAATAAGGGCGAAAGCATCATCTTATATAAGCTGATACCGGATGATTTCATAACGGTAATTTCATTATTTTGCGACATCGTGCCAAATGCCATTAATGTCGCTATCAAAGTGGCCATCGGTACTACCAGCACAACCATCCACGCTAGGTTATATGCAACTAACTTCGCAATTACAAAAATAGATAATCCTTTTCCAACCAATCTATCGGCAAACTTCATCATAAATTGAAGAAGAAATATGAGCATTAAAGTAACTATCGAATATATAAAAGGCGCTACGTGATTCTTTAATATATATCTATATAATATCATGTATTTAATTTATAAAAGGGTTAATTGTTTAACAAGGTTATTACACACTTAATTTTGATAATACTGAATTTTAGCTGTACATGAGGTAACTTTATTAATCGAACACCTGTTAAAAGATTTTGTAATAATAAAAAATATTTTAAGTTTTTCTCAACATCGAATCACATAAAATAATTTTTGAGTGATTTATTGCTGTTTCCATATTAAAAGAGCTAAAAACAAAAATATGAATTACGATTTCAAATATTTATATTGTTGGTAGTTTATGGAATTATTTACTTAAATCATCAAACATTATTCAAGAATATAAATATATAACTTTTGGTAGAGAATTAATCTGTTATTGTTATACTATTAAAATAATAAAAAAAGGAGAGAAGTTTTGCAAGAAGTAATTAATTA
>CBFDUR010000015.1:0-11308 GCA_965613005.1 uncultured Ignavibacteriales bacterium | reverse complement strand
GTTGCTTTTCAATATAAGCTGTAATTCTTTCTACTTCTTCAGTAGAGATAAAGGCGTTTTGAATTCTGATTGGTTTTGGAGAACCGGTGGGTAAAAACAACATATCCCCTTTTCCTAGAAGTTGTTCCGCTCCGTTCATATCCAGTATCGTACGCGAATCAATCTTAGTAGCGACCTGATAAGCTATCCTTGCGCTGAAATTTGCTTTAATCACACCCGTTATTACATTAACCGATGGACGCTGTGTTGCCAGGACAAGATGAATACCTACCGCCCGGGCTAATTGGGCAAGTCTTGCGATCGGTTCTTCGACTTCTTTTCCGGCAGTTATCATCAAGTCAGCCAGCTCATCTATTATAACAATCAAGTAAGGTACCGGATGATGTTTAATGCTTTCCGTATCTTTCGGTCTCTTTTTCGGATCGGATACTTTTTTATTATAATCTACAATATTTCTCACCCCGGCTTTTTTCCATCTCATATTCTACTGATTTTAAGAGAAGAACCGCATTTTGAGGAATAGTTATTATTTCTTCCTCTAGATCAGGAGATACGGCAAGGTAGTGTTTTCTTAATTTATTATAAAAAGACAATTCTATTTTTTTAGGGTCAATCATTATAAGCTTGACTTCCGATGGATGTTTGGTATAAAGTAAACTGCTTATAATCATATTAATTCCAACGCTTTTCCCGGATCCTGTTGAACCGGCAATAAGTAAATGAGGCATTTTTGCAAGATCGGCAATATAAACATCGCCGCTTATCGTTTTACCTAAAGCTATGGGTAATTCATATTTGGAATCGAAAATTTTTCCTAACACAGATCTTGCGTTTACCAATGAAGCCTCTGTGTTTGGAATCTCCACCCCGATTGCACTTTTACCGGGAATGGGAGCAATTATTCTGATTCCTCTTGCTGCAAGTGCAAGAGCAATATCATGTTCCAATCCTACTATTTTGCTAATTTTTACACCCGGAGCAGGGACTATTTCGTAAAGCGTAACAACCGGTCCAGGCGTTACGGAAATATCTTGAATTTCAATATCAAATAATTTTAATTTTCCCTTCAACAACTCTGCGTTTCTAGTTAATTCCTCTTCAGCTACTTTGAAATTCTCCACCAGTGTGGGGTCCAAAAGAGCAAGCCCTGGTCTGGTGTAATTAATTTTTTCTTCCCATTGGTTTGGAAGAGAAGCTTCTTTCTCACGGTTCACTTCCTTTGCTAATATTTCACCGGATTTTTCTAAATCTACTTTTTTGTTTTCGTCTTTTTGAATTTCGTTTAAGTCCGGTTTTATAGGTTTATCATCTTTTCGTATGATTCTTATTCTCGTTTGTTCTTCGGCGTCTCTTTTAATTAAACCTTTACCGGAAGGTAAAGCTTGTTTTCCCCTTTTTCTCCTTTTTTCAATTCTTAACTTTTTAATTTTCTTTAAATTATCATCATCAACGTTTAAATCGACTGCGCTGTTTTCATATCCTTCTTTAACTGTTTTTGTAGATCTAATGAAAATATTTTTAATAATATAAAAAATATTTTCGATATTTATATCAAAAGCGATAATAAATAAAATTAATATTGATGTAAATAAAAAAATTATTGCACCGATTCCCCCAAGTAGTCTGCTTAATGAATTACCGAGATAATCTCCAATTGATCCGGATAATTCATAAATGCCGGAAAGGATACCGTAATGTATTCGGATTATACCAAAGAAAGAAGATAAAATAATTCCCAGCAGTAATAAGAAATTAGAAACATTAATTAACTTTCTAAAATTTATCTTTATTAGTAAAGAAGCACCCCAAATGAATAAAATTATAGGAAAAACAGTAGAAAATACTCCGAGTGTGGAATTAATTAGAAAATCTGAAATATAAGCTCCGAAAATGCCAAGCCAGTTCCGGGTGGTATCGGCTTTTTGGAGAAACTGGGAATTGGAACTGAATACTTTAAATAAATCTGAAAATTTATAATTAAGATTAACCTCATCGAATCTTGAATAAGAAATTATGCTAAGCAAAATTAATATTGAAAATAAAACTAAAAGAATACCGATTATCTTTTTCTTTTTTTTAGACGATATAGTAAAATATTCTTCGCGATCGTTGGTTTTTACTTTCTTTGCATTTTTTTTTCTCTTAGCTGCCATTTTTTATTCGGTCTTATTTTTATTTGATTCTCCCTCTAAGTTATTAGGAAGTATCTTAAGTGCATTCCCGCTAAAGTAAGGAATAATATTTGTTATATCCAATTTACTGCAATATTTTAAGTCGTCATTAAATCCGTTCCCAATTAATATTTTACCATGTTCAGTTTCTTGCAGCATTTTCAGTATGTTTTTGCCAAAAGATTTACTTAATGAAACACTTGCTCTCGCTGCATCGGATAACTCTACATCCTCTTTCGTTTTCATAATTTCTGTTGATAACTTTCCTGCACAAATTGAATCTTCCAACGAAAATGTATTAGATTTGCCGGAGCATAAAATTTCCACATCTTCATTTAACCGGACTAAATGATGAGCTACTGCCGAAAGATTTTCTAAAGAGCAAACAAATAGATTTTCGGAAAATTTTGCTTTTACAATTGCTCTGGTTCCATTTGTTGTGTATAAAATTATTGATTTACCTTTGACCACTTTTTCTGTAAATTCAAGAGGGGAATTCCCAAGTGCAAAACCTTCTATTTTTTTCGTGTTTCTTTCTCCGCATAATAAAGTTTGACCTCCAAACATTCCGCCTGAAACCTTCATTGCGAACTCTACGGTTGCTACTGGGACAACCTCTTTAGCACCGTTTTTTAACGCAGCTACAATTGTCGAAGAGGCTCTTAAAACATCAATTACAACGGTAGTTTTATGTGTAAAATATAATTCATCAATACTTATTGGTGTAAAAAATACGTTCAACTTCATTATTCTAAAATGTCCTCCTTAACTAGATTTTTATAAAAGGAAGTCTTACTATCTTTGCAGCAATTTTTTTCCCCGAATTAAAAAGTTGACAAGGTTGCCTTCGGCGGCATAATTTTTATCAACATAACCTAATGCAATAGGTTTATTTAGAATGGGACTAATAGTGCCGCTTGTAATAGTTCCTATCTTCTTTTCCTCTGAGATAATATCATAACCGTGCCGGGGAAAGGCTTTCTCTTCAGAAAGCATGGGAACTAACTTTCTTTTAATTCCCTCCGATTTAATTTTTACTAAAACTTTCTTACCTATAAAATTGTCTTTATCAAGTTTAGTAATCCAACCTAATCCGGCTTCCAAAGGATTAGTAGTTTGATCAATATCATTACCGTAAAGGTAGTAGCCCATTTCTAATCTCAAGATATCGCGGGCTCCTAAACCTACGGGCTTTAAATCGTATTCATTTACCGATTCGAATAAATTATTCCAAATCAATCCCGCAGTTATTTCATCACCTTTGAAATACAGCTCATATCCAATTTCACCTGTATAACCTGTCCTCGAAACTAATACATCTACTCCTGATATTTCCGTATTAAAGAAATGATAATATCCCAAATTCAAATCTCTATTGCAAATTTTTTGAATAAGTTTCTGTGAATTTGGGCCTTGGACAGCCAATAGTGAATAATCATCACTTAAATTATCTAACTGAATGTTCCATTTATTATTCTCACGCATCCAATTAAAATCTTTTTCAATATTAGAAGCATTTACAACAAGCATGAACTCATCGGCAGATAATTTATAAACCAACAAATCGTCAACTATTCCCCCGTCAGGGTAACACATGGCAGAATATTGAACTTTGCCTGGATACAATTTTGAAACATTATTAATAGTAATGTATTGTACGAACTCCGGTGCTTTTTCACCGCGGACAAAAATCTCACCCATGTGTGAAATATCAAACACCCCTGCCGAATTTCGTACGGCTTTATGTTCACTGATTATGGATGAATATTGGACCGGCATCAAATAGCCTGCAAATTCAACAATTTTTGCTCCTAATTTTTCGTGAATTTTATAAAATTTTGTTTTTTTCATTTCACAAGAACTTTCTTTCAATACTTAATGAAAAATTAAAAAGATATTAATTAAACTCGTCGGTTAATTCCTTCAGAGTTTTTCTGGAAAAATATTTTAGTTGTCCCAACGGCATATTTTCATCCGGATCAATTTTAATTTTCACAAAATACTTCAATTGCAATTTGGTGAAAGTGATAAACTTCCCCTCTTTAAGTTTAGCGGCAACAGAAGGATGACACTTAACAATTAATGATCTTTCTTTAGATCTTCTTCTAAATTTACCTAGCCACTCTTCAAGGTTGTAAACAAGATGTGAATGTTTAGTTAGCAATCCTGTACCGAGGCAATAAGGGCAAACCTCTTTCATTGCCTGCATTATATTTTGTCTGATTCGTTGTCGGGTTATTTGTACTAAACCAAAATCCGACATAGGCAGGATAGAAACTTTTGCTCTATCTTTTCGAAATTCTTTTCTTAATTCATCGTAAATTTTTTTACGGTTCTTTTCATCTTCAAGATCGATAAAATCAATAACAATAATACCTCCAATATCACGAAGCCTTAATTGTCTGGCGATCTCCCGGGCAGCTTCCAAATCGGTTTTAAGTGAATTAAGTTCCTGCTCCTTATTTTTGGCATATCTTCCACTATTAACATCGATAACGACCATAGCTTCAGTATGTTCAATGATTAAATATCCACCGCTTTGCAGCGATACCTTTCTGCCCATTAAGGTCTTAATTTGTTCTTCAATCTTAAATTCATCAAATATGGTAGCAGAAGATTTGAATAATTTAATTTTATCTGCAAGAGCAGGTTGAACAACTTCGACATAATTTTTTATTTGTTTGTAAAGTTTTTTTGAATCAATAAACACTTTTGAAACATCAGATGTAAAAAGATCTCGTATAACACTGGAAGTAGTGTTAAGATCTTGATAAATAAGAGCCGGTGGAGTTTCTGATTTTATGGTAGATTGAATTTGTTGCCAGGTTTTTAATAAAGTATTAAGGTCATCTTTAAGAGCATCTTCAGATTGATTTTTAGCAACAGTTCGAATAATTAAACCGAAATTTGGCGGAAGCAATCCTCTGGCAATATGTCTTAAGCGTCTTCTTTCCCTAAAATCCGAAATTCTTTTAGATACGCCTATTTTATTATCAAATGGAAGTAAAACACAAAACCTGCCTGGTAATGAAACTGCAGAAGTAACACGCACACCTTTATTATTTACAGGCTCTTTGGTAATTTGAATAATTATATCTTGTCCCTTATGCAGTCTGGGGATCGGAGGCTGTTGATGATTATCTCTTCCATTTCGGTTTTTCGTGTAGCTTTTATTTTGCGAAGAGCCGTTATTTCCCTTTTCGATGCCGGAGATTTCCTCTTCATCTTCTTCCTCGACGTCGGAATCCTCCCCGAGCATTTCTTGAAACTGCTTTGTCCTAGTGCCGATATCGGAAAAATGCAGAAAAGCATCATGTTTCATTTCGATATCTATAAATGCTGCTTTAATTCCCGGTAATACACGAGCTACCTTACCAAGATAAATGTCCCCTACGGTTCTACGATTTTCAGGATAATCGACAAAAAAGTCTACTAAATTCCCGTCTTCCGTAATTGCTACTCGAGTTTGAGTAGTAGATGAGTTGATTATAATTTCTTTTCTCATGGATAACAAACTTTATTGATGAAATATAAGATTTCATTACAAATTCATATAAAATAAATTGACTCATCCTGTAGACGGAAATGCTTGGCTTTTCCCTCTGATTGATAAATTGCCACATTAAGAAATGCAGTATTAATAAACTCTCAAAAAAAATCATAAAAAATTTTTCTTTCTACAGTTGAATATCAATTTATATATAATGAACTTCTATAAAAAATTATTTGGTTATTAAATATTTTCTATAAAATATTCATTAATTAATTAATTAAAATATTGAAGTAATAAATTATAGCTATTTATTACTTCCGCTTAAACAAGTAAAAATATTTATTATCATTATAATCATGCTAATGCGAAAATCAATTAAATAGATAAGGTTTTTAATTTCCGTAATCTACATACTTGCTTTCATCGTTTTCATGAATGATATTTAATAAAAGAAGCTCAAAAATATTTAATTATTTTTTTCGGTAGAGCTTACTTTATCATTGATAAGTATTTTTCTACTTAAAGAAAACTTACCATTTTCAGCTTTTACTAATTTAACGGTTACCTTATCTCCCTCTTTAAAATAATCCGTTACTTTATTTACTCTTTTATTATCGATCTGTGAAATATGAAGCAAACCTTCTTTCCCTGGTAAAATTTCGACAAAAGCTCCAAAATCCATAATTTTTGTAACAACACCTTCATAAACTTCGCCTACTTCCGGAGTAGCAGTAAGTTTTTTGATATATTCTTTACACTTAGCTGCATTTTCATTATTTGGAGATGCAATATTTACGGTACCATCCTCTTCAATATTAATATCAACCCCAAAAAGGCGCTGCATACCTTGAATAGTTTTACCGCCAGGTCCGATTATCAAACCGATTTGGTCAGTATCAATTTTCATAGTAATAAGTCTGGGTGCAAAGGGGGATAGGGTTTCCCTTGGTTTTTGTATAACTTCATTCATTAAACCGAGAATATGCATTCTGCCTTCTTTAGCTTGTTCCAAGGCTTGTTCCAAAATTTTGAAAGAAATACCTTGGATTTTAATATCCATTTGAAAGGCGGTAATGCCTTCATCGGTTCCGGCAACTTTAAAATCCATATCTCCAAGATGATCTTCGTTTCCTAATATATCCGAAAGAATAGAAAATTGATCACCTTCTTTAATTAATCCCATCGCAATACCGGCAACGGCTTTAGATAATGGTACACCGGCGTCCATCAATCCAAGTGAGCCGGCACATACGGTAGCCATCGATGAAGAACCGTTTGATTCTAAAATATCGGAAATAACCCTAATCGTATATGGAAATTCATTTTCGGAAGGCATTTCCATTTTTAATGCTCTTTCGGCCAGATTTCCATGTCCGATTTCTCTTCTTCCAACTCCGGTCATTCTTCCAACTTCGCCGACGCTAAAAGGGGGGAAGTTATAATGAAGCATAAATTTTTTGGAATATTCTTCTTGAAGACCGTCCACTGTTTGCTCATCGTTCTTTGTACCGAGGGTTACTGTTGTTAGGCTTTGAGTTTCACCTCTTGTAAATAAAGCCGAGCCATGAGTACGCGGTAAAATACCGACTTCAATTGCAATTGGTCGAATTTGTTTTGTATTTCTTCCGTCTAATCTCAAGCCTTCCTGAAGAATTCTATTTCGCATTAAATCTTTTTCCATAGCATGGAGGATTTCACCGATAATTTTTTCTTGTTCAGGATATTTTTCGCTTAAAGATTCCTGAATAAATATAGCTAATTCTTTATTTTTTCGATCTCTCTCTTCTTTGGATAATACTGAATAAACAATTTCCTTGAATTTTTCTTCGGCTAGTTTATAGACATCATTTTTTAATTCGGAATCAATTTCTTCCACGGGTATTTCCATTTTAGGAATATTCACTTCTTCTCTCATTTCATTCTGAATTTGCACAAGTTTTCGGATTTCAACTTGAGCAAATTTTAAAGCATCCAGCAATTCATTTTCTTTTATTTGGCATGATTCACCTTCTACCATAAGGATGGAATCTTCCGAACCTGCAACTACCAACTCCAAATCACTTTCCTTCAACTGTTGAAAAGTTGGGTTGATAATTAATTCGCCGTTAATTTTACCAACCCTAACTTCAGCAATAGGACCGGCGAAAGGAATATTAGAAATAGTTAGTGCAGTAGATGCACCGACTGCGGCTAAAACATCAGCATCATTTTCACCATCATGGGAAAATACCAGCGCAATTATTTGCGTTTCGTTTTTGAAATTTTCCGGGAAAAGCGGTCTGATAGGACGATCGATCAAACGAGCACTAAGAATTTCCTTCTCGGAAGGCCGTCCTTCTCTTTTAATGTAACCACCGGGAAATTTTCCGGCAGCGGAACTCTTTTCTCTATACTCAACTTGAAGAGGGAAAAAGTCTTGGTCTTCTTTCGCCTCATCGCGGACAACAGCCGTCACTAATACCATTGTGTCACCATATCTTACCATAACCGCTCCATTAGCCTGTTTTGCATAACGACCGGTTTCAATGGAAAATTTTTTGTCTCCTATTTCAATTTCTCTTGATACTATCATATTTCAATACCTTCTATTTTCTAATTTTCAATTCTTTAATTATTGTTCGATATCTATTGATGTCTTTTTTAATGAGATAATCAAGTAACTTACGTCTTTTACCGACTATCATCATCAAACCCCTTCTTGAGTGATGATCTTTTTTATGTACATTAAAATGTTGTGTAAGATCATTAATTCTTTTTGTTAATAATGCAATTTGCACTTCAGATTTGCCTGAATCTTTTTCGTTTTCCCCAAAACGATTAATTATCTCCTGTTTTTCTTCTTTTGTCATTATATTTAAACCTTATATTTTTTATACGATATAACCCCAGAATAAACCGGAATCAATTATTTATATATCAATTTTATGATACGACTAAGCCGACAGCAAGAAGTTAGCTACGGACTTCTCAGCCATCTTTTTCATTAATACATTCTTAAAACGTTATAATTTCATGAATATTGAATACCGATTTAATCGGCTTTTAATTTCTGTTTAAACCAAATATTACGTTAGCCTTTGTAAAACTTTTATAATCGGCACTTAAAATTTAATAAACTATTTCCTATATATTGCAAAATCCGGATTGAAGAAATAATAATTTTTTTTGATATTCCGGTTCAAAGAACAAAATATTTTTCCTAATAAGTTAATTTCTTTTGTTTAGTTAAAATTTTTATTCCAATTTCGGTATCTTTCTTCATCTGTTTAATTAATTCTCCGGTAGAAGAGAATTTTTCTTCACCCCGTATTTTATCAATAACATTAACCGTTATAAAATCTCCGTAAATATCTTTTTCAAAATCGATTATATAAATTTCGGTTGTAATTTTACCGGAATCATAAAAAGTCGGTCTCTTTCCGATACTCATTACGCCTAAGAACTTTTTCCCTTCAATAAAACATTCGACAGCATAAATACCAATAGCAGGAAGAAGTTTATCGTCATCTTCAAGCTTCAAGTTTGCAGTAGGAAATCCCAGCAATCTGCCTCTGCCGTCGCCTTTGATGACGGTACCTCCAAATGAATAGAATCTGCCTAAATATGAATTTGCTTCATTGATATTTCCGTTCAAGAGTGCATTTCTTATTTTAGTACTACTAACCGCAATTCCATTTATACTGACGGCATCAACCGTAGTTACATTAAAACCGTACATTGAACTTAGCTCTCTCAATTTATCTGCATTACCGTTCCGTCCTTTACCGAAATGATGATCATATCCGATAACAATATTCTTGAGTCCGGTACCGTTGATAATGTAATTTTCTAAGAACTCATTATAACTTAATTGTGAAAATTCTTTTGTGAAATTAATAATTAAAATATTCTGTATATCTAAAGATTTTAATAAGCCAATTTTCTCCCGTTGTGTAGTTAATAGTTTGACATTATAACTATTGTTCGGGACAACTTTCCGCGGATGAGGGTAAAATGTAATTAAAAAATCTCTACTATTTAATTGCTCCGCTTTATTTTTCATCATTTCAATGATCTTTCGATGCCCTAAATGAACACCATCGAAAGTACCTAAAGTAACAACACTATTTTTATTTATCGTTACTTTTGATAAGCTTTCAAATACTTTCATAACAAAATTTTATCCAAACTATATCTAGTTAATATACATTTTTTTAATCTGAAAAAGAAATTTTAAACATTGTAAGCATCTTATTAGAAACATTTAAATATCTAAATTTCATATTGTTTCAACGTAAAAGCGTTCTTTAAATTCATTAACACTAAGCGCACTATCAACCGAATATTGCCCAATGTTTGTTCTTCTTAAAGCGCTTAAAACAGCTCCGCACCCCAATTTTTTACCGAGATCATCTGCAATTACTCTAATATAGGTACCTTTAGAACATTGAATTTCAAAATGTATTTCAGGCAGTTTGATATCAATCAGTACAAAACTGTAAACAGTTACTTGGCGAGGTTTTCTTTCAACCGTCTTTCCTTTCCTCGCTAGTTTATACAGATTTTTTCCTTTAAATTTTACTGCAGAGTACATAGGAGGAATTTGTTCAATTTTGCCTGTTAACTCTTCTTTAGCTGTAATAATTTCATCTTCTGTAATATCTTGATAAGGTAATTCTTCAATAACCTTTGTTTCCAAGTCCATTGATGGAGTAGATTTGCCTAACAATATAATTCCCGAGTAAGACTTCTTTAACTCCTGATATTTAGATATTTCTTTAGTTTTCTTCCCGGTACACAAAATTAACAAGCCTGTAGCGCTAGGGTCCAAAGTACCTGCATGCCCAACTTTCTTAACATCGATGATTTTCCTAAGCTCATAAACAACTTTAAAAGAAGTCCATTTAACCTGTTTATCGATTAAAATTACTTCACCTTTTTGGAAGTCAATATGTGAAAATTCAGTTGTTTCCCTTGTTATCATCTTCGTGCATTTTTTTAATTAATCCTTCAATTTTTTCTACATAATCGAGTGTGTCGTCTAGAAAAAATTTTAACTCGGGTACAAACCGGATTCTAATCCGAGAAGCCAGTTCGGAGCGAATAAAACCTGATATAGAACTAATCTTTTTCATTACTTTTTCTCTGTCGTTTTTTTCTAAGACCGAGAAATATACTTTAGCAATTTTAAGATCCGCACTTAATTTTACCGAAGTAATAGTTACGAAACTGAATGAAGGATCATTTAATTTATATAAAAAAATGAGGCTGATTTCTTCTTTTATTAAATGTTCAACTTTATCAATTCTATGGGACATAATTTCTGCTCCTTTCATACGGTCATCTGAGTTCACTTTAAAGATAGTCATTCATGTGAATGTTTCCTTCATATAAATGAGGAACGGAAATCTAAAAACTTCAAATATAAAATAGACAATACCATCACAAATTTACGGATTGTCCTTTCAAACGAATGAGAAATATTTCTTATACAAACACATTTCAAAAGCTTTCTTGTATCTTTATTTCCAAAAATGATAGAAATAATACTTTTGAAACAGTTTATGACAATTCATTAATGAACCCACTTAAAAAAGGTAAATTTATGAATAAGTGACATAATTATAAACCGTTAAAACGGTTAAAAAAATTGTTAAGTTATTAT
>CBFDUR010000014.1:0-11321 GCA_965613005.1 uncultured Ignavibacteriales bacterium | reverse complement strand
AAAACTGTTCGCTTAAAGGTAAGGTCAAATCGGCAAATCCCAACTCCAATCTAGGTGAAAAGGTATTCACTTTATCAAAAGTAAAATAGTTTCTATAAAGAAATTTAAATCTTGTAAAACCGACTTCTCCGCCGAAAATTGATTGCGCGGTTTCATATTCCGCTTTAAAGTAAATGCCTTTTGTCGGATATGGATATTTATTTTGTGTATCGATAGTAGAATTTGCATTGAAACTGATAATTTTAATTTTATAAGGATTAACAATATCATTTTTTAAATTTTTTATCTGATCAATTTGGTATTTACCTTCCAGAATAAGATTACCGAATTTTTTCAATTGCATACCCACAGCGGCCGAAGCTCCGTAAAAATATTGTCTATATTCACCATCGGAAGTTCTATTAAAATAAGTACTGCTGCTCGTGGGCATATTTTTGTAATGATAAACATCATTGAATTTATAATAGGCGTTTAATTTATAAGTTAAGTAAGTATTAAAAATTCTATTAGATTTTTGCTCCAATATGTATGTCCGATTTCTCACGCCTCCGAACAGAAGCATACCAAGTTCAGTCCCGCTTCCAAAAAGATTTTCATCTCTCAAATCTAAACTTAACTGTGCTTTGTATTCATTATCATCTCTGAAACCGAACCTTAACAAACTAGGCGGTTTTTCCCTCACATTTACAAAAATTTTATTTTTATTGTTCTGCTCTCGAACAGTAATAAATATATCATCAAAAAGATTTGTACTACTTAAATTTACCAAGCCCTGTTTCACATCGTTAAAATTAAAGAATTCACTTACTTTAAATGGTAATTCACGCATAATTACTGAAGTATTGGTATATTTATTTCCAACAATCGATATAGCCGAAATTTTTCCTTCTTTAATATTTATACTTAATAAACCTGATTTTAAATTAAAATGCACATTATTGATTTCGGTCAATAAGTCACCTTTACGTCTGTAAAAAAACAACAATCGAAACAATTTTTTCCCCAATATTCTAGCATTATACGGTTGATTTTTCAAACCGGAAAATATCGACATTATTTTATTCTCATTAACTTTACTAACGCCATTAATTAATATCTCTTTAATCGGAGGATTTTTTATAAGATCAAACTTTATTGTTGAATAATTTTTATATAGAACAATTTCAGCAGAAACATGTTTATAAAAACCACTCGAAAATAAAACGCGTAAATCATCATAAATCTCATAATTAGATACCGAATCCTGCATCGAATACTTCAATAAATAAGGTCTTTGAATTTCACTATTATTTGTATCTATTAATAAGTTCTTTATGAAAAATTGTTTTTGATTTAAATTTTTAATAAAGATTGAATCAATCTTCTCTTTAATTAAATCAACATCTTTCAAAGCTGAAAAATAACCGTCTTGTATTATAGATTTTTGATTAGAGAAATTTTCCGGTTGATGATTATTTAAAGACGGTTTGATAATAAAATCAGCATCCTTAAGTTGATTTTTGTTCAATAGTTTCATAGGAATGCTTACAATTTGATCGGCAACAACCCAGGGAAGATTTAATTCTTTCTTAGAATGAAGCCCGCTTGTTGTATTTACTGCAATCACAAAATCGCCTCCAACTTTAGAAGCAATTTTAACCGGAATATTTGCAACCAAACCGCCATCTACAAGTATGAGCGAATCTATTCTTAACGGGCTTAATAAAAATGAAACGCTCGAACTAGCACGCATCGCTCTGCTCAATGAACCGCTTTTCATAATTATTGGTTTGCCGTTTACCAAGTTTGTGCAAACAGCACGATATTTAAATTTTAAATCGTTAAAATTATTTTGAATGTTCAAGGGAGATTTAAGTATGAGAAGATTTAAAAATGAAGATAACTTTTGACCTTGATTTATTGATGTGGGTAAAATCGGTTCCCAGCCTTTTAATCTTAAAGAAAAAATCGCTTTATCTTCCGTTATTTTTTGATCGACAAATAATTCTCTTCGATTTGTCTCTCGGGCTGAAGCAAGCAAAGTTTGCCAATCGGTATTAACAGCTATGGAATCCAATTGATGAGGAGAATAGCCTGCGGCATATAATCCTCCGATAATGCTGCCTATACTTGTACCTACTATAATATTTACCGGAACGTTTTTTTCCTTAAATGCTTTTAAAACACCAATTTGTGCAAACCCCCTTGCTCCCCCACCGCTTAAAGCTATGGCAACGGTTGGCATTGCTGCCGGTACTTTTTCGATTATACCGAAAGGTAATTTTTTTGCCTTGAGCTTTAGCGTTAAGGAATATTTAGTTTGCGCAGTAGTTACAAAGGTAAAAAGTAGAAAAATCAGAATGGATATTTTTTTGATGTACCGCATGTTAAGGCTTTATAAATAGATTCTTTCAAATTTTGAAATTTTACGGTATAAACTTGCATAACTAATTATAAAAAGTAAATGATTATCATATATTAAAGCTTATCAATTTGTGCAATATAGTAATTTACGTCCATCATTTATACGAGGAAAGATCTTGTGATGGTGACAGTATAAAAATTTGGGTTTATTAGGTTGGATTCATCCGTTAAACTACATTTCCCAATCAATTTATGAGTCTCATCTATCAGATTAGTATAATAAAATTTAAACATTACCTTTTTTTCCGTTGTTGTGTTTTAGCGTTCTGCTCTGCAGATTCCATTAACTTAGCCATAAATCCCTTTTTCTTCTTAGGATTCTTCACAGGTAGTAATTCCCCGTCATGTTGATGATTAATATAATATTGCTGACCAATAGAAAATACATTAAACATTAAATAATAAAGATTCAACCCTGAAGGAAATCCCATAAACATTAAAGTTAGAAATATAGGCATAACGTACACTAGAGCTTTCTGCTTTGGGTCTTTTACGGTCATCTTTTGTTGAACGAAAGTTGCGACCCCCATCAGTACAGCCAAACCGCTAATCTCATTTATTCCAAAAATAGGTATTTTGAAAGAAAGTTTTAAAATAATATCGGGACTGGATAAGTCTTTTATCCAAAAAATAAACGGCTGCTGCCTTAATTCTATAGCTACTTTAAATAACCCCCAAAGAGCGATGAAAATCGGCATTTGAAGCACTAAGGGCAAACAACCGCCGGCCGGATTCACTCCATAGGTAGAATAAAGCTTCATTGTTTCTTTATTCATTTTCTGAGGATTATCTTTAAATTTCTCCTTTAATTCCGCTATCTTCGGCTGCAATAACTGCATTTTTTTCATCGATTGATAACTTGATTTTGTCAGCGGATATAAAACTAATTTTATAATCAACGAGAAAACTATTATTACAAGTCCATAATTAGGAATGAAGAGATGCAGAAAATTAAATAATGGTAATAGTAAGTACTCCGCAATTGGCCTTACCAGAAATCTTAGCCCCAAAAAACTTCCGAATTCTACCAATTCCTGTAAATTATGTCCATGAGCCTTTAAAATATTATAATCGACAGGCCCTATATAAAGTGTAAAAGACTGCCTCTCAACATCGGCATTTTGAAATGGAACAGTTAGACTTATATTGTAATAAGCTCTTTCACCATTATTTTTATATGCCGTTTCTGTTCCTTCAATATATGCTCCTTCAACCTCCGAGGGATTATTTGGAATCATAACTGCAGTAAAATATTTATCTCGAACAGCAATCCAACCAACCCTGCCGGTAAATTCTTTATGTACCTTCTCTCCTACTTTAGAAGCCTGAACTACAACATGGTCGCCACCGTAATAAGCACTGGCATTTGCGTAAGTAGCTTCATCCACAGAATTTCCTTCTACAAATCGAATCCCATTTTTCCAAATTAAATCGTATGTATTGTTACTAATCAGATTATTCATTCCTTTAAGCAAAATACTATAATTGATACTATATTTATCGCCATATAAAACATATATTTTTCTTATAAACCTGTTAGCATCAATTTTATATGTGAAAGTAACAACTAATGAATCGTTATCAGTTAATTTGTAATATGCCTTGTTAAGATTGGGAGTAAAATTAAGCTTCGAAGTATTAATTGCTTTACCGTCAGCCGATACAAATGCCAGATCGGGACCGCTATTGCCGCGAGGATAATTTATTAATTGAACATGGGTTTCATAAAAACCACCGGTATCATTTTTGCTTGCTGAGTACCAATTTTTAAATTTTTTCAAATAATATTTTTTTATATCTCCCCCTTTGGTTGTAAGCTCCATTTTAACAAGATTATTTTCAATAGTTATAATTCTTCCTTTTTCGTGAGATACGGAAAAATACTTTCCAAAAGAAAGACTTTTAGTCTTACTTCTAATTTTCTTTTTAGCCAGAGCAAGCTTTTCTTTTTTTATTTTTTGTTCGAACTTAGCGATTGCTTTACGATGTGCTGCTGTATCATTTGCAACCTCAGTGGTGGTTTCTTTACCGATGGGTTTCACGGGCGATTTGGGAGTATTCATGAACAGCCAGATAACTAGAATAATACCAATTAATATAAATGCTAAAGTTGTGTTTTTATCCATTAAATATCCATTTAATCCAGAGGGTCATACCCGCCCTTATTGAAAGGATTGCACTTTAAAATCCGCCATATTGCCTTTACCCCACCTTTAAAAATACCATATTTTGTAAATGATTGAACTGCATATTCTGAGCAGGTTGGATAGAATCGACATGATGGTGGAAAAAGAGGCGAAATAATCCTTTGATAAATTTTTATTAAAAATACAAATACTCTCCGCATTATATACTACTTTTTAATTTTAACATTATCTCTACAACACCCTGCATCACATCATTAAACCTTAACTTCTTGTTATTCTTCTCATTCAAATAATACGGAGAAAATGCAATTAGAAGCATGACTTTCTTCATTATACATTCTTCCATCAATTTTTCTTTGTTCAGTCGATAAGCTTCTTTAATTAACCTTTTAGTTCTATTTCTCCATACTGCAATACCGGCTTTTTTGTAAACAACTGCCGCTACTTTTACTCCAGGATGATCATGGTTTTTTTTAATAATATAGGTCGCTTTTATTTTTCTATCGGAAGAAAAAATGACCTTACCGGTGGAGAAAATTTTTTCGAAATCTTTTTTATTTTTAATTTTTTCCTGTATGGAAAAGCTGTAACGCTTCAAGTTAAATTATTTCTCATCACTAACGGTTAATTTTTTTCGCCCTTTTGCTCTTCTTCTAGATAAAATTTTTCTGCCGTTTTTACTCTTCATTCGTTCTCTGAACCCGTGTTTATTCTTCCGTTTTCTAATACTCGGTTGAAATGTCCTTTTCATTATTCATTCCTATTTATCAAAAGATTTCAAAAATAATTATTGAATTTTAAACATACAAGATACTTATTTTTGTGCATTCAGCCAATTATAATCTTACCAAAAAAAAAATTCTTTTTTAAAAATTAATTTGCACTAAAGAATAATATTTCCTACTTTTTGTTAAGAGCGAGGGCTCATAGAATGTGTGAATATCTTGTGGATAACTTTTTTTTGTGAAAACGTTCCACATCAAAATAATGATAACAACGCTTCCTTATTACGGCAAGCTTGTGTGAATGTTTTAAGCGGAAGGACTTAAGTTATTTGCTTTATATACTTTATGCCCACTCATTTAGTGTTAATAACTTGTTGATAATCCGTTTTGCTTTATCATTTTTTTTGAAAAATAGTTTGTTTTTAGCAAATTTTTAATGTTTATAATTGTGGATAACGTTTTATGTTGAATACTGAAATGATTAACAAAACTTATAAAATGCAAGCACCGGAAGCGTGGAAAGAATGCCTTAAAACCATTGAAGAAAATGTAAGTGCTTTAACTTATAATACATGGTTCTTACCTATAATCCCCCTTGAGTTGGAAAATTCAACACTTAAAATTCAACTTCCAAATCAGTTTTTTTGGGAATGGATTGACGAACATTTTAATACTTTAATTAACAAAATAATTCATGAGGTTTTAGGACCAAAAGCTAAATTAGCTTATATTATTTCAGAAGAAGATGAAGTTGAAAGCGGAAGTGAGGATATAACTGAATTTAAAAAAGTAGAAACCGTTCAATCAAGTACCGACGAAAACTTGCAAGGTTTTGAAACTTTTTTGAATCCACGGTATACTTTTGAAAATTTTATTAAAGGTGAAGGCAATCAACTTGCCAGAGCTGCTGCCATCGCTATTGGCAATAATCCCGGTGGTACATCTTTTAATCCATTATTTATTTATGGGGGTGTTGGGCTTGGAAAAACTCACTTGATTCAAGCTATTGGAAACAAAATCATCAAACAATTCCCTTCTAAAAAAGTTATTTATCTTTCATCCGATATTTTTACCGTCGAGTTTGTAGAGGCTATTCAATCAAACAAGGTAAACGAATTTCAAAACTTTTATAGAAGCATGGATGTTTTGATTATTGACGATATTCAATTTTTAATAGGGAAAGAAAAAACTCAAGATCTTTTTTTTCATATCTTCAATATTCTTCATCAATTGAGTAAACAAATCATTCTCTCCAGCGATAAACCGCCAAAAGATCTAAACGGGTTGAATGAAAGACTTATTTCACGATTCCAATGGGGATTATCCGCCGATATACAACCCCCGGAATTGGAAACCAGAATTGCTATTCTTAAAAAAAAATCTGAAGATTTTGGAATGACCATTTTAAGCGATGTGATTGAATATATTGCTAATAATATAACTTCCAACATTCGAGAGCTGGAAGGCTGCTTGATAAAACTTTTAGCTAATGCATCATTAAACTCTAAAGAAATTAATCTCGAATTGGCTAAAAAAACCGTTAAAGAAATTGCAACTAATAGGAAAGTTAATATCACTATTGAAAATATCACCAAAATAGTCTGTGATTATTTTAAAATAGATGAAAACAAAATTAGAGATAAAACACGAAGAAAAGAGATTGTTTCAGCTAGACAAATTGCAATGTATTTATCAAAAGAAATGACTAAATCATCACTAAAAACTATAGGTCTGCATTTTGGAGGAAGAGATCATTCTACCGTAATTCATGCATGTACTTTAATTCAAGATTCTATATTAATTGATCCTGTTTTGGAAGAAACGATCGGTGATCTTAAAAATACGATTGAAGTAAATTTTTCCTAGTTTTATAACACATAATCTATATCGGAAACTAAGTATTATAATTAAAAGCTTCCTTTTGTGAAAGAGAAAATCCCAACTTCTCCGACTTTTTTTCCGACCTTATCGTCACCGGAACTCAGAAAATATTATATACACAACTCTATACTTAAATTAAGAAATAAAATTTTCCCTTTTCATTCTTCATAATAGCCGTCTTGCATAGTAATGTTAATAATTAGTTAATAACCATTGAATTAAATGTTGATAATTTCGCATTTATTAACTTATGTGGAAATCTTACTTCTTATCAAGTAGTTTTCCACAATGATAATTCTTGAATTTTTTTTTTATTAAAAAACGAATGGGTTTATCAAATAAAAAAAATTAAATTCAAAATCGAAAACTAAAAACTCGTAATCTGTTATATATTACCATTTTTGTTAGTTCGAAAACAAGTTTTTGAGAATAATATTTTAAAAATAAATTTAGCTTTTTAATGAGTATTTTTTATCTATTATCAACTTATACACATATCCACAATACTATTATTATTATATATATTTATCTTTAAACTATTAATAATTATAAGCATGTTGAATATATGTTAAAGGAGATTTTTTAATATTAAAAAATATTGATTATTAGAAAGAATTAAACTAATTTTTATGATATATAAATTTTATGAAAATTGTTTTCTTTAAAAAGAGGCGGTTATGAAAAGATTAATAACATTATCGTTTTTCATGTTAACAATCTTATTTTTATTTAACGGCTGTTCCGGTAATGTAAATAACAGCATAATGTTTAAAAATGCCGCAGCAGGTAATATATATGTAAATTTTAGGGGTAATTTAGTAAAGATATCTTCAGGTAATTTAGTGCAAATTAAAAACATTCCTCAAGGTAAATATCAATATGTAACTACTTACGATATTCCTATAGGTGTAACCGGCTCTAGTGTTTCAGGAGATGTAAATGGAACTGTTACTATAAATGCCGGTACTAAAATTTTAGTTTTCTATTCCAGCTATATAAGTGGAGGTATTTATACATTAACTGCAACTAAATCCAATAATGATAATCAGACTAAAAACAACCCAGTCATATTTTAAAGATTGTTCTAATTACTTGTATAAATATTAGTTATAGTATCTCTACAATTATTTATAATATACCGCTATTTACCTTCTTTTAACATTGAGATTGTTTCTCAATTTTAGTATTTTACATACTTTAAAAGGATATAATAAATGGAATTTAAGATTAACAGTAAGGTTCTCGAAAAGTTATTATCCAAGATAATTCCTGCAGTTCCCGTTCGTACCCCAATGTCAATATTGGAAAATTTTCTTTTTGATATACAGGATGGTTCTTTAACCGTATATGCAACAGACCTTGAAATGTCATTAATTTCGTCAATCAATGTTGCGGCTGACGACAATATTAAAATGGTACTGCCTGCAAAACTGCTCTACGAAATTATCCGTTCATTGGGAGATACACTAGTACATTTTAAGGTAGAATCTTCATCAAAAATTAAATTAACCACCGATAATGGAGAATATGATATCAGTTATCTTCCTCATGATGACTTTCCGATTATACCCAAAGTGCCTGTAGAAAATGAAACTACTATAGCAGGTGACGATTTGAGAAGGGCTTTTGAATACACTTCGTTCGCTATCGGTAAGGAAGATGTACGTCCCGCAATGACAGGTATGTTATTTGAGTTTTCAGATGAAGGGCTTAAGTTTATTACCACTGATAGTCACCGGTTAATAAAGCATATAAATAAGAACTTAAAATTTGATGATAATCAACAATATGTAATTCCGGAAAAAGCTATTTCAATATTATTAAAATTAATATCTCATAATGACGTTAAGTTTTATTTTAGCAATTCTAATGCTTTGTTTAAAATAGATGATATTACTTTTATTTCCAGATTGATTAATGATAAGTATCCTGCTTATAATAGTGTTATTCCGTTGGTAAATGAAAATAAATTAAAACTAGATGCCAAAGAGATATTGGCAAGTGTAAAAAGAATGATACTATTTTCTATAGCGGATAATAAACAAGTCCGGTTTTCGATCGAAACAAATGACTTGGAAATATCAGCCGAAGATAATGAGAGAGGATCAAAAGCAAAGGAACATCTACATTGTGAATATGATGGCGAACCAATGGAAATCGGTTTTAACACAATTTACTTGCAAGAAATTTTAAACCATATCGAAGATGACGAAATAATTTTTAAGCTGCATTCTTCTACTAAAGCGTGTATTATTGTACCGTCTCAACCTAAAGAAAATGAAGACACTATGTTTTTATTGATGCCCATACGGTTAAATAATTGAAATGACTTTATTGTTTGTTTACCTAAAGAACTTCCGGAGTCATAAAAATTCGAAATTAAACTTTTCAGACGGCATAAATTATATCGTTGGTGGAAATGGACAAGGAAAAACATCAGTGTTGGAATCAATTTATTATCTTTGTACTACAAAAGGGTACAATTCAAAATCCGATAGCGAAGTGGTTAGATTTAATGAGAATGAATTTGAAGTAGAGGGTTTATTTAGAGATTTGACACAAAATAATGTTAGAATATTCTTTTCTTCAGCCGAAAACAGAAAATATTATTTTCTGAATAATAAGCAAATAACATATTCAGCGAATGTTATCGGTAAATTTCCTATCGTCCTTTTGACACCCGCCGGTCATTCCATTACACAAGGCTCACCGAGTGAAAGAAGAAGATTTGTCGATTCGGTTATTTCACAATCTAACAATGCTTATTTAAAAAACATGTTAGACTATAATAAAACATTACGGCAGCGTTCTAATCTTCTGATGCAAATCAAAGAGAATAAAAGAAAGATTTTATTTGATGAGCTTGAAGCATGGACGGAAAAATTGATTGATACAGGAAGTGAAATCATAAAACAGCGAATAAATTTTATTCGGAATTTTAATGAGTTTGTTAAGTCATCTTATGAAGTAATAATGGGAAATGATGAAATTCCAACAATCAAATATTCTTTTCTCGAAGATCGAAAAAACGAGAATATAAAAGAGATGTTTGTCAATCTTTTGAATGAAAAAAAAGATGAGGAACTCAGAAGAACCGCTAATTTGATCGGACCCCATCGCGATGACTTTATTTTTGAAATTAACGGTTATAATTTACGAAAGTATGGTTCAATGGGGCAACATAAAACATTTCAAGTAGTTTTAAGATTTGCCGAATTTTTTTATTTAAAAGAAATAACGGGAAAAACCTCATTGTTTTTATTGGATGATGTATTCGGTGAATTGGATATCAATAGGGCGCAAAAAATCAGTAATTACTTAAGATGTGTTGGGCAAGCTTTTATTACACTCACAGATTTTACCAACATGTCTTATTTAGAAAAAAAAGACAATGATAATGTGATAAAGATTAATCAAGGGCAGATAATAAATGACTAACGATTTTTTAAGCTTGGCTGATATTATAAATAAAGACCCTGCACTTTATAATTTGAGAAAAACATTAAAACAATCCGATATTGTAGCGGATTTTAACAAAATATTTCCAGACCTTGAAAAAATAGCGATAGCGGTAAAAGTCGTTAAAGATGTATTATATTTGAAAGTTGATAATCCTGCTTGGAGAAGCGAATTGAAATTCAAAGAAAAAATTATAGTGGAAAAAGTAAATAAGTATTTTAACGAAAAAAGGATTAAAGGAGTTCGCTTTATTTAATATAGAAACTAAAACAGGTTATTAATTTTTTTAACAAATAAAAGAAATAAATCTTGAAAATAAAACAAACATTAAGCGGAATAAAAATATGTCAACATTAGAAGAAAGTAATGAATATAGTGCAAAAAATATAAATGTATTAAAAGGATTAGAAGCTGTACGCAAGCGACCTGCAATGTTTATCGGCGATGTTGGTAATAGAGGTCTGCATCATTTGGTTAATGAGGTTGTTGATAACAGCATTGATGAAGCCTTAGTCGGTTACGCAGATTTGATTGAGATAACAATCAATAAAGATGAGAGCATTACTATTGAAGATAATGGACGCGGAATACCCGTTGATATTCATCCGGTTGAAAAGATTTCGGCTCTTGAAGTTGTTATGACTTTCCTGCATGCGGGCGGAAAATTTGATAAAAGTTCTTACAAAGTTTCCGGCGGTCTTCACGG
>CBFDUR010000013.1:0-11431 GCA_965613005.1 uncultured Ignavibacteriales bacterium | reverse complement strand
GGAAACGATATTATCTATATGGGAAAGAGAGTACGCAGCTCTAGTATTTTCCGTAAAAGTATCGTCATCAAGATTAAGGCGTCTGGTAATAATATCGATCGAAACATTTTCTAAGATAGTTCCAAATTTCCTAGTAGTTTCAAATATTTCAGGTTCGGCTTCTCTTGAAAGATGAATCACTTTTGCGTAGCATCCGCCTTCATGATTAAAGACGCCTTTGTCGCTCCACCCATGCTCGTCATCTCCTATTAATTTACGGTGTGGATCGGCAGAAAGAGTTGTTTTACCCGTACCGGAAAGACCGAACAAAACTGCAACATCGCCCTGTTCCCCGACATTTGCCGAACAATGCATCGACATCACTTTTTGTAATGGTCTTAAATAATTTAGAACCGTAAATATAGCTTTTTTGATTTCACCTGCATAGTGGGTTCCGCCGATAATAACGGTACTTTTACCAAAATTAACTATCACAAACGCATTTGAGTTTGTACCGTCGGTTTCCGGTTTCGCATGGAAATTAGGCATGTGGATAACTGTAAATTCAGTTTTATGATTTTTAAGTTCATCTTCGTTTTTATATTGCCTGAACATATTCCGTGCAAATAAACTATGCCAAGCTGTCTCGGTAATAATTCTGATCGGCAGTCTATAATCCGGGTCTGCGCCTGCAGAACAATCTTGAACAAAAATATCTTTCCCTTGAATATAAGCCATCATTCTAGAATAAATTCTATCATATTTATTTTCTTCGATTGGAACATTAACTTTACCCCACCAAATATTTTTTTCGCTTGAAGATTCTTTGACAATAAATTTATCATTAGGACTTCTTCCCATGTGAGCACCTGTTCTTACAACAAGAGGACCCATGTGAGAGATTATCCCTTCCCTCCTCCTTATGGCAATTTCATACAATGCAGCAGACCCAAGGTTGTAATGCAAATCAGCAATATTATCTATATAGATTTCTTTTAATTGTTTTTGTATTTCATATTTAAGTATCATTTTAATTATTCCTTATAAATTAATATTAAAGGTTCGTAAAAGACTTTATATAATTTCTGTCTTTCCCTATTATTTAAATTCTAAAAGTGATTAACCTTAAAATGCAACTTAGTTTCCTTACCATTCCGAGCATTCAGAAGATGTGGAAATCCTTTTGTTTTTGGGATAAAATCGAGAATAAAAAAACAAAGTCTTCCCTTCTCATTCTTCAAAATAGCTATCTTGCGTTGTAAGGTTAAATTCCCGAAAGATTTTTCTTAGCCATTAAAGCCAATTCCGGTTTAACACTGTACTTTTCAAGTAAATTAATAATACCGTATTCATCATCGTACAAATTTTTAGCAACTAAATCTTTTAATATATGATGAGCTCCTTCTCTCAAATAAACCGAATCCTCTTTTTCAACAATTGCCTCAAGCAACGGTTTTACGGAACTTTTACCAATATGGATTAATCCCTCGGCTGCCAACCAGCGGACATCAAAATCATCGTTCTCCAAGGCGTTAATCAATATTGGGATAGATTCAGGAGCTGCAATTTGGCTTAATGCCTTAAGTGCTTCCCATCTTACTTGCTGCTTGGGTTCAAATTGCAATTTACCAAGATAATTAATAACGGGAACTCCTATTTTCACTAATTCATGCCTGGCTTTTTGCCTTTCGATGCCGTCTTTACTATAAAGCTTTTTTATCAGCTCTTTAACTTTTTCTTCCATAATATCTTTTATTGTTTTACAAAATAAATTTAGTGCGTTAATTTAATAAAATTAAATTTTTAAGGCTGTAATACATTGAAATAAAATTCATCTTTTAAATTCAATTTTCCATAAAATCCGATTTGTTGCCTCACAAATTATTTATGAGACTTTTTCTATAAAGATATTTTTTTTTGCGGAAAATCTTTTAATTATTTTAACATTCATAATCTGAAAACTTGAAAACAACCTTTTCAAATATGACTAATTTGTATTTGAATGAACTAATTACTTTAGCATTAAAACTAAATTATAATGTTTATCTAATCTTTTAATTTACTCAAATTAATTTATTTCCTATTCAGATAAGAATGAATAGGTTCCTTCATTAAATTCAAATAAAATTTATATCTATTAGATTTAAAATCAATATGATGATATACACTTAACTTTGCCCAATCTTCAATAAATATCCAGACAATACAGTAAGCCCAAATTATACCGACACTACTCCACGGAATTGGAGTAACTAAACCAAGTCCGAAAACAACAAGCAGTGTTGCTAAAAATTTAGTTATAACTGCAGACCAAAATACAATTCCGGCAGGAAAAGGTTTCGATAAAAACGGCTTTTTTGTACGGGCTACAAATAATGTTAAATGTCCTGCAATTGCTAATTTTAAAAATATGAATGTTTGAATTTGACTGTTATTTAAATGCAACAACATCTTTGCAATTACAAGAATACCGAATGTTTCAACAACACCGATAAGTCCTAATATAGTTGAAACAGTAAGTACACGGTGCATATCCCATTTTACGGGTTTTGGGTCCAACCATGTATTATCATTAGCAATTGCCATAATCGGAATATCGTTAAAAAGAGCTAGAAGAATTATCATCACTGCCGTTATAGGATAAAAATTAAACACAATCATAGCAAGAACAACAAAAAACATTATACGTATTGTTTCTGTAATCCGATAAATAGCATAACTATTCATACGTTCAAATATTTTACGGGCTTCTTCAACAGCTCTTACTATAACCGACAGACCGGGGGCGGTAAGTACAAGTGCCGCAGCTGCCCTGGCGGCATCGGTAGCATCGCTAACGGCAATACCTGCATTGGCTTGTTTAAGTGCAGGTGCATCGTTTACACCATCACCGGTCATACCGACTATATGTCCTCTTTCTTGAAGTACTTTAACAATGTGATATTTGTGTTCCGGAAATACCTGAGCAAATCCATCGGCTTTTTCAATTTGGTCTAAATGTGTAAATGTAATATTTGGTTTATTATCATCGCTGAAAAATTCATTTGCAGGATGAATATCCGTACCTAAGCCTAATTTAGATGAAATCTCTTTAGCAATTGCTATATTATCTCCGGTAATCATTTTTACTTTGATCCCATGTTCCGTTGCACGTCTAATTGTTTCTTTAGAATCTTCTCTTGGTGGATCAAAAAGAGGAAGAATACCTAAAAAATGCCAATCATCTTTATTACTACCGGCTTTAGCCACTCCTAATGTCCGGTAACCATTTGATGCCAGTTCTTTAATTGTTTTTTCAGCATGCTCTTTTTCTTGTTCCGATAATTTGCACATTGAAATAATTACCTGCGGTGCACCTTTTGTAACCGAAAAAGTTCCGTTGTTTTGAGTGGATATGTTAGCTTCAGTCCGTTTACTGATTGGATCGAAAGGAATGAATTTAAGCTGATGATAATCATTTAAAATACTTTGGTCATTAAGACCTTTAATAATAGCCAAATCGATTGCATCCTGGTTTTCTTCTTTAGAACCTAATGCAGCAGCAAGAATTATTTCTTGAGAATTATTTGCCTTAAAAAGAACCGGTTCTCCGAGTGTAAGCTTGTTTTGAGTAAGAGTCCCGGTTTTATCGGAACAAAGGATATCCATACCTGCCATCTCTTCGATAGATTCAAGTTTTGTAACAATTGCTTTCATTTTTGCAAGTACTTGAGCGCCGACAGCCATCGTTACGGATAGCACAGCCGGCATTGCTACGGGAATTGCTGCCACTACAAGAATGAGGGTGAACTGAATTAACGATAAGACAGGTTCCCCTCTGTAAAGCTCAACAAATATTAGAATGATTGCCAATCCAAGACTCAAATAAATCAAATAATCTCCAATGTGTAGAACTGCTTTCTGAAAGTGAGAAATCGATTTAGCTTCGGAAACCAATTTAGCAGTTTGCCCGAAATACGTATTTGCACCTATGGAGGTTACAATAGCATCCATTTCGCCTTGTTTAACAATTGTTCCGGAATAAGCAACATCCCCGGAATTTTTATCAACCGGTAAAGATTCTCCTGTTAAAGCAGATTGATCTACACTTAAATATTCACCCTCAATTAATTTTACGTCGGCAGGAATTATGTCACCTAAACGTAGACGGATAATGTCGCCGGGAACAAGCTGAACAGCTTTTATTTCAATCCACTTTCCATTTCTTTTTGCACGTGCTTTTAAGGCAAGCTGCTTTTTCAGGGCTGCAACAGCATCGGAGGCTTTATGTTCTTGCCAAAAACCTACTATAGCATTGAAAAAAAGAAGAACTAATATTATGATCAAATCTGTCCAACGTTTAACAATTAATGAAAGTATTGAAGCAATTTCAATCATCCAAGGTATTGGACCCCAAAAGTAACTTAAAAATCTCATGAGAGGACTGACCTTTTTTTCCGATATTTCGTTCAGTCCGTATTTTTTAAGCCTTTCTTTTACTTCTTCTTCACTTAAACCGCCTTCTTTATTTGAATTTAATTCTGTTATTACCTCTTCAATACTTTTTGATTTATAATTTTCTTTTGTCATTTCCACCATATATAGTTTGTTATTAAAAAACTTTAGGATCAATTTCTCTCGAAGCGACCATTTTTTAATAGAGCGATATCCTTAAATTAATATTGCCACTTCCAGTTTAGCACTTCAGGCATATCATCTCCATGTTTTAGGATATATTCTTTATGAGCCAATAATTTATATTTCATTGCTTGTTTTACGTGAGCACCGGTTCGCTCTATTTTCGGTACTCTGTCAATTACATCCATCACAAGATGAAAGCGATCTAGTTCGTTTAACACCACCATGTCGAAAGGTGTAGTAGTTGTACCTTCTTCTTTATAACCTCTAACATGGAAATTAATATGATTTGTACGCCGGTAAATCAATCTGTGGATTAACCATGGATACCCGTGAAACGCAAAAATTACGGGTTTATCTTTTGTAAAAATAGAATCAAAATTTTTATCCGATAAACCATGCGGATGTTCACTGGACGGCTGCAGAGTCATTAAATCGACAACATTAATTAACCTTATTTTTAACTGAGAAAAATTCTGACGAAGCAGATCTACGGCGGCTAAAGTTTCCAGAGTAGGTACATCTCCGGCGCACGCCATAACAACGTCGGGTTCGCAGTCTTGATCATTACTAGCCCATTCCCAAATGCCTATTCCTTCAGTACAATGTTTTATAGCTGATTCCATATTCAGGTATTGCAATTCCGGTTGTTTCCCGGCAATAATCACGTTTATATAGTTTCGACTTCGCAGACAATGATCGGTAACCGAAAGCAAAGTATTGGTATCCGGTGGAAGATATACTCTGATAATTTCAGCTTTTTTATTTACTACATGATCGATGAAACCGGGATCTTGATGGCTAAAGCCGTTATGATCTTGTCTCCAAACATGCGAGGTAAGTAAATAATTTAGTGATGCAATCGGTCTGCGCCACGGAATTTGTTTGGAAGTTTTTAACCATTTAGCATGTTGATTAAACATTGAATCTATAATATGAATAAACGCTTCATAACAAGTAAAGAGTCCGTGTCTTCCGGTTAATATATAACCTTCAAGCCAACCTTGGCACATATGTTCGCTCAGCATTTCCATAACTCTACCGTCATGTGAGATATGATCATCGTCCGGTAATATTTCTCCGGTTGAAACTCTATCGGTAACTTCAAACAAAGCGTTCAATCTATTTGAATTTACCTCATCGGGACCCATAACCCGGAAGTTTCGATTTTCTTCATTCAATTTCAGAACATCCCTTAAAAAACGCCCCATAATCCGAGTAGCTTCGGCACGTTCTATACCGGGTTTAGAGACTCGAACTGCATAATCTCTAAAATCTGGCATTTTTAAATCTTTTAATTTTAACCCTCCGTTTGCATTTGGATTAGCACCCAATCGTCGTTCTCCTTTTGGAGCAAGTTCTGCAAGCTCCTGCAGAAATTTACCATTTTCATCAAATAATTCTTCCGGTTTATAACTACGCATCCAATCTTCAAGGATTTTTATGTGTTCCGGTTTATTTTTTAATTCAGCTAATGGAACTTGATGAGCTCTGAAAGTACCTTCAATTTTTAGACCGTCAACCTCTTTGGGTCCTGTCCAGCCTTTGGGGGAGCGAAGAACAATCATTGGGAATTGTGGTCTTTTTGAAAAACCGTTTTTGCGAATATCATCTTGAATTTTTTTTACTTCCGAATATATTTCATCTAAAGCAGCAGCCATTAATTGATGCATCTTACCAGGTTCATCACCTTCTACAAAAAAGACTTTATACCCATAACCGTTTAATAGGCTGAGCAATTCTCCGTTGCTTATTCGGGCGAGCACTGTAGGGTTTGCAATTTTATATCCGTTCAGATGCAAAATTGGTATTACAATACCGTCATGAGCAGGGTTTAAAAATTTATTTGAATGCCAGCTTGTCGCAAGTGCACCGGTTTCAGCTTCACCATCACCTATGACACAAAAAGCCCATAGATCGGGGTTGTCAAATACCGCTCCATAGGCATGTACCAGCGAATATCCCAGTTCACCTCCTTCATGAATTGAACCGGGTGTTTCAGGCGCTACATGACTAGGTATACCGCCTGGGAATGAAAACTGTTTGAACAATTTTTTCATTCCTTCCGCATCTTGAGTAATGTTCGGGTAAAATTCGCTATATGTTCCTTCCAGATATGTGTTGGCAACCAAGCCGGGTCCTCCGTGACCGGGACCGGTAACGTAAATTGCATTTAAATCATATTTTTTAATAATTCTATTAATATGAACATAAATGAAATTAAGGCCGGGTGTTGTACCCCAATGTCCGAGTAATCTTGGTTTTATATGTTCAATTTTCAACGGTTCTTTTAAAAGTGGATTATCATAAAGATATATTTGCCCGATAGACAAATAATTTGCAGCTCTCCAATAAGCATTCATTTTTTTTAATTCTTCATCCGATAAAGGTTTCGCATTTTTTAATGTTTTATCAATCATTATTTTATACTCTCCTCCTTTTTATTTTAGTTTGCAGTTATTTGTGTGGAAATCAAATAAATTGCTCGTCTTACACCTTATTAAAACTTTACATGTATTAATACAATCCGACGGAATTGTTTATTACTTTAAAATTATCTTATTCTTTACACCGTAGAAATTTCCAACATTAATTACCTTTCTTGTTAAGATGTTAAACATTTTAAAATATTAAATATTATATAAAAATAAAACCATAATTCAAAGAAAAGGGTAAACAAAAATATTTTAATACGTTATGCTGTAAATAACATAATGATTTTAAATACAATTATTTATAATGATAGATTAAATAATTTTGTACTGATCAGTCATAATTTATTTCAACGATTTCCACAACAGTCAATAAAAAGACACAATACAAATGTTTTTTCACTTGATGGTATAAGTCAATATTCTTTGCTTTACTTTTCAGAGATGCGAGAAGTTATAGAAGACACATTGATGTCAAAAGGAATTACGTATAAAATAATTAAATGGGGAAGATGCGCCAACAGCGTAAACGAACCCCCTCATTTTGAATTTCAAAGAAAAGATAATAAAATATAGTTGTACTGAATTTTCTTCAACAGATATAAATTAAGATTTTAAATTTGACAAATGTCGTTATTTGATAAGAATCATTTTTTTTGTTTCGCTAAAATTTCCCGCTTTTATTCTATAAAAATATACTCCACTTGGAAAATTAGATGCGTCAAATACGATAGAATAAAAATTACTATTTGCTTTTTCATTCTCATCTACTAATGTTTTTACCTCCATTCCCAGCGCATTGTAAACTTTAATTGTTACATGAGAATTAAACGGGACAAAATATTTTATGGTAGTATTAGGATTAAACGGATTAGGATAGTTTTGTTTCAGAATGTATTGATTAGGCATTAAAGGACCATTGCCTCCGGTATCCGTTAAAATTGAATCATATTTAGCACGGGCTGCTTTTATTGAGGAATACAAATCGTTTAAATTTAAACCGGCAGCGACAGCAAAACTAACTTGGATTGTTTTTCCATTATCGATAGTGTATGGTCCACCGGAAGTAACTTCAGATATATCTCCCGGACCGGCTTCAGCTTTACCTATTCCGCTCGATAACGCTTTCCATTTTTCCGCTTTAGTAAAACCGTCATAAATTCCAAATCCATTATCGGAACCGTCGTTTAAGATTCCCCAATACCCATAATTACCTTGTGAAATCAAAGCAGTTCCAACCCATGTATCCGGCGTTCCGCTTTGATGATATGCATAAGCAAAATTTCCTTTTGTATCGTATTTTGTAATATCACCGTCACCTCCGGCAAGATCCCAATCAAAAAATAAACCTGCAAATAAATTTGAAATTTTCGAGCCGGAATTGTTAGTAATGTTGTAATTAAGAATTATTGAATTTTTTAAACCGGTAGTATTGAAAGTATATGAAGATAGTTCAATCGTTACGCCAAGTTTATTTGTACCTGAACCATTATCGTTAAATATTGTTGAACCGGATTCACTAGAGTGATAGCCGGGGATTTTTAATTTAAAAGGCACAATATTAACAAAGGATGTATCTTTATAGTCTTGATTTGCACCTCTCGCTTCATCCGAAATTTTTGTCGCCGAAGTTCCCAGCATCAAAGCGCCTTCGAATAATAAATTAGAACCATTGAGATATTTGAAACCGTTTCCTTGTAAATTATTCGGATAATCATTAAATCCTAAATTACCATTACTTGTAATTGTTAAAGCAATATTATTACCCGACTGTGTGGAATAAGATACATTACCGACAGTTTGAATCATTTGAAAGTCATTATAATTATTTCCGGAAAAATCGAGCCTGTATACAAGAGGATAATCTAACGGAATAGAATTTGCTAATTTAATTTTATAAACACTAGTAAAATTATTTGTAGAATCCAAAGTCTTCATATAATTAATATGAAAAGCTCCATTATCAATAGTAGAATAGTTATTATCACTATACAGTGAAACATTAAGATTATTGACCGGACTAAGATAATTTCTAAACTTTACCTTTGCAATAATTGTTTCACCGGGTTGAAAAACATCATCTCCGTTACCACCTGGAGGAGGGTCCGAAAATTGAACATCATAAGCTCTTACCGAAATAGAATTGGAATCGGCTAAGGTTTTATATGCATCTATCCTACCCTTACCAAGCAAGTATTTATATTTAGGATTTAAATTATAAATATTATCGGAATTGACCCTTATTTGTTCAGCTACCTGAAGAGGTGTAAAGTTTGGAAATCTTGCAAAAACCAACGCTGCCAGACCTGATACAAGCGGAGCGGCAAATGATGTACCGGATCCGTTTGGATCATAGGTATTCGGTTGCCAAGTAGAATATATATGAACCCCAGGAGCAGAAACATCTACATCTATGCCATAATTCGAAAATGAAGCTTTTAGATCGTTTTGATCGGTTGCCGCTACCGATAAAACACCTTTGTAAGACGCAGGATAAAAAGCGCTCGAGCTGTTATTATTTCCGGCTGCTGCAACTACTAACGCACCTTTTGAAATTGCATAGTCAATCACCTCTTGTTCCATGTTGGAATATCCACTGCCTCCCCAACTGCAGTTTATAACTTTTGCACCATTATCCGCTGCATATTTTATTCCTTCAAATCCATAGTAGATGTATGGGACACCTGTGGATGGATCTTTCATATCGTCCCTAGTCACTTTAACCGCCATGAGCTTACTTTTATAACCAATTGAGGCTATGCCAATGTGATTATTAGTAACCGCCGAAGCTACACCGGCTACAAAAGTACCATGATAAGGATGATCTTCGATAGGATTATTATCAGGTGTTCCGTTTAACCCTCCAAAGTCGTAACCTATTTTATACCACATATTTGCCCGTAAATCGGGATGTTTCCAATCTACACCGGTATCAATAATTCCAATTATAACCGTAGTATCTCCTTTAGTAATATTCCATGCTTTTTCTGCAGAAATTTTTAAAAGGTTCCACTGATCATCATCTTTCCTAAAAATAGAGTCATTCGGAACGAAAGAAATTTCTCTTAAATATTTTGGTTCCGCCCATTCAATATTTTTTAATTTTCTTAGTTTAGCTGCAACAATCAGCGGATCCAAGTTGGTTTTATAGGTAAGCAACATTATCCTATTTAAGCCGATACTAGACACTTTATCTTTAACGGGAAACATCTGATCTACAGAAGAAACCTTAAATTGACGGAAAATGTTTTTCAATTGTGTAGTATATTTTGCCAGTGAATTGTTACCGATAATGGTCTTTTTGTTAAATTTTATTACAACTGTGTTTGATAAATATATTAAATTACCGTTGTGAATTACTTTTGGATGATTATTCGAAGGGGATATGTTAGGATAAAGCAATACGGACATTACCAACATTATTATGGCGGTCTTCAATTTTATTCCTTTCTCATTGACATTTTAATCTTGCATTAAATTCAATCTGTAATGTTATTAAACATTATAAAATACTTTGTAAATATCAAAAATATTAACAATACCAATATAGAATGCGAAGTTTCTTATTTAAACGAATACCCAATGGTAATTGCAAAAACTCCATTTCGCCAAATACGATTAACATAGGCTTTATTCATTGAAGATAAACCGAACGTATAACGAGTACCGACACTAAAGATAGATGTATTCATGTCAAAGTCCATTCCGGCTCCTATAACAAGCCCATAATCTAAGGCTTTAGTACTATTTCTTAAATCTACGGTAGAAATATAGCCGTTATCGTTTATCTTATCTTTCGCACCGACATTTAAAGCGATTGAAGGTCCGACGAATAGATTGGCATAAACAGGCTCTTTGGGAGAAAGATGAAAGTTATATTTTGCAAGTACCGGAAATTCAATATAATTAAGAGTAATCACTTCGGTTTTAAAACTACCAAAAGTTGTTGCGCCGCGCATCGAGTATAAAACTTCCGGTTCAATAGAAAATATTGGGGTAAAATAATATTGAAAAGCAAACCCTAACAGTAAGCCTGCTTTGGACGTAGCATTTGAAGGAACGTCCTTCCCGGAAAGATTAGCAATATTAAGCCCTGTCATTACACCATATTCAATTACCTGCTGTGCCCTCAAAGTAAAACTCATAGATAAAAACGTTATTAAAATAAATAGCGGTAATAATTTTTTCATCATAGTTTCTTCCAATTAATTTGATATTGTGTATTCTATTAAAACCGGATTTATGTAATTCCAATCTACGGAATATAAGTTTTAGATACTCAATTTAATTCTCTCGAATTTTACTTTTATACTTTAGGGAGTGGAATAAAATAGGTTATCGAATTACAATCCCCTAACCTGGACAAGCCGGAACCAAAAAGGGATTTATATTGAAAAATTAAC
>CBFDUR010000012.1:0-12114 GCA_965613005.1 uncultured Ignavibacteriales bacterium | reverse complement strand
GACTAATTAGTTTTGATTTCAAATGATGATCTACGGTGACAAAGCTGCCAATTAAGCTGAGGATAATGGTTATTAAGAGTTCTTGAAAAAAGAATTTAATTAAACTGAAATTTTGTAATGTTTGTAAATATTGAAAATTGCTTGTTCCTAAGAAATATCCCGCTATAGCCAGTAAAATAAAACTGGTGATTACTGCGAAAATGGCATAAAAAGAAGCTTCAATTAAAAATGGTAAACGAATGAAGAAAGGAGTGGCACCAACTAATCGCATGGTATAAATAGTGAGTTGAATAGAACTGATAATAATTAAAGAACCACCGATGATAAAAATAAATATGACCCAAAAAATCAATTGATTGACGAAATTGTTGATATTAATCAGATTTATTGCGGTGTTAGAGAGAATAGCTTGTTCATTGCGGCTTTGGCTACTTTTAGGAATAACAATTTCGTTTTTATAGGGAGAATTTTTAATTGCATTGATAATATTTTGGAAAGTTTCCGCTTTTTTAGTAGTGATAGATAAAGAAGGTGGAAGGGGATTTTGGATATTGAATTTGTGCAGGAAATTAGTAGTGTTGGGATAGGTTTTAGAGATTTCTTTGAGTGCTTCGTTTTTAGAAATATATTCTACATTTTTAACACCAGGTATTTGTTTAACTTGTTCTGTTAAGCTGATTGCATCGTAATAACTGATATTGTCTTGTAAATATAAAATTAAATCGACTTTTTGATTTAAATTAGAAAGTGCTTGTCGAGAAATCATATTTACTATCAGAATACTGTTGAATATTATCAAACCTACAAAAGGGAAAATTTCTTTGGGTGGAAAGCCAATTGATATTAATTTTTTCAACGAAATCGGATATTTACCTGAAGAACGCGGTTTATATAAAAAAAGTAAAGTGATTGATGTGATTCTCTATTTTGCCGAATTAAAAAATATGAGCAGAAGTTATGCCAAAGAAGAAGCTGTACGATGGCTAAAAAAACTTTCAATTGGAAAATATGTTAATAGTAGAATAATCGAGCTTTCTAAAGGGAACCAACAAAAAGTACAATTTATTACTGCTATTTTGCACAACCCATCAATTTTAGTTTTGGATGAACCGTTCAGCGGATTTGATCCTATTAATCAACAAGAGATAAAAGATATTCTTATTGAATTTGCAGTTTCGGGAAAAATAATTATGCTCTCCACCCATCAAATGGATACTGCAGAAAAATTATGCGCTGATATTTTTCTGATTAATAACGGTAAAGAAGTTTGCAGCGGCAGTATCTCTCAGATAAAAAAACAATTTGGTTCTAATAATGTAAAAATTGAATTTGAAGGTGATTTATCTTTTATCCGTTCCTTTCCTTATGTAGTTAATGTTAATATCTACAGTAATTATGCTGAAGTACAGCTGGAAGAAGATATACAGCCCTCTGATTTTTTGAGGAGTATCATTGATAAAATTAATGTTACCCATTTTTCCGTAATTGAACCTACTTTAAATAAAATATTTCTTGATGTTATCAAAAAGAATTAAAACATTATGAATTTTAAGAAAACATTTGCTGTTGCAAAGTGGGAGTATTTAGAAAAAGTGAAGACTAAAACTTTTTTAATTTCCCTGATTCTTACTCCTACAATAATAATAGGACTCACTATAGCACCAACTATATTTTCAAATAAGAGTGAGACTACTACAAAAGCCATAGGTATTGTAGATACTTCAAATACATTCCCGCAAACGCTTATTAATGAATTGGGAAATATTAAGCTGAAGAATGGACAACCGAGGTTTATTCCGATTAATCTTTTTAGAAAAAACATAAGTTTAACTAAGTTGAAACATTCGGCTGATAAATTAGTAATTGATAACAGAATTGAGGGATATTTATTATTCTTAAATGCCGGAACAGATTCCTTAAAAGTTGAATACAGGTCATCAAACACTGGAAATATTCGGGAAATTAATCTACTGCAGAGAACGGTAAATAAAGTCAGAATTATTCAAAAACTTAAAAAAGCGGGTGTTAATTCAGGAATAATAAAAATTGTATTAACCAATGTTAAATTTACTTCGATTAAAATAGAAAAGAGCGGTGAAGAATCCGGCTCAAATATTATGATGATAGCTTTGACTTCGTTTATTTTCATCATTCTGTTAATGTTTATGATATTATCTTCCGGTGGAATGCTCGTTAGAAGTTTAGTTGAAGAAAAATCGAACAAACTTATTGAAATTTTAATTTCAAGTTGTTCACCCGATGAGCTTTTAACAGGGAAGATATTCGGATTAAGTTCACTAGGTTTAACTCAAATATTGATCTGGTTACTAATTGGAATATCGATCGCGGCAAGTACCAACACAATACCGCATAATGCATTTACCAATCTTATTCCTATACTAGTTTATTTTATACTGGGGTTTATATTTTATACGGCAATTTTTGTGGGGATCGGTTCAATAGTTAATTCGGAACAGGAGGCTCAACAGATAACGAGTTATTTAAGTGTAATTTTAATTATTCCTATTGCTCTGATTGTTCCTGTAATGGAAAATCCGAATTCTTTATTTGTACAAATATTATCTTATATACCCTTTACATTACCATCAATTATGATATTAAGATTAAATATTATTTCGTTGACTATTACCGAGATAATAATAACACTTATCATAATGATTTTATCCATTGTTGTTACGATTAAGCTCGCTTCCAGAATTTTTAAAATAGGTATATTATCTTATGGAAAAAGACCTTCGTTGAAAGAGATCATCGAATGGATCAAATAAAGCCTAAATTGAGTGATTCCTGATTGTCATTGTAAGGAGCGCAAGCGAGAAACGGAAATTTTATAAATGATTACCTACCGGCAAGGCAGCCTGGAGGGCTTCGAAATCATATAGGTTCTCTCGCAACAGCATGGTCTTATTAAGGTTGTATCGACAATCGTTCAATTTAGATAAAAATAATATTCTTGTTTGGAGTTGAATTGTGATATCTTTTCCCAATATTCGTTTAGTTTATAATAAACCGATTCAAATATAATTACAATTAAATTTAATTTTAAATATGTCTATTCTCATCTCTGCAGCAGCAGCCGTTATTCCAATGTTTCTTTTCCTGATACTCATTTGGAAATTTGACCGGTATGGCAGAGAACCGTTTAAGTTGGTTTTGGTGAATTATTTTTGGGGAGCAATTGGCGCAATAATATTAGCTCTTTTGGGAAGTTGGCTAATTTCATCAAAAGTTGCTTCTTTTGTCATAAATAAACCGGAGCTTAATCATTTAGAAACAATTCTCGTCGCTCCTTTTGTGGAAGAAATAACAAAAGGCATTTTTCTTTTTATAATTCTTTCATACAAACGATTTGAAAATTTAACTGAAGGAATTGTTTACGGCGGCGCTATTGGTCTCGGATTTGGTATGACCGAAAATTTTTTATACTTTATAGCTTATAGTTCATCTTTATCACAATGGGTTTCAATAGTAATTATCAGAAGTCTCTTTTCAGGCATAATACATTGTATAGCGACTGCAACTTTCGGTGCATTTTTAGAATTTGCCAAATTTAAAAGATTATTTCATAAAATTATTCTTACGATAACCGGTTTATTACTTGCAATATTTATTCATTCCGTATGGAATTTTAGTGTTGGTTTTCAATCAAAAACCGGTTTAGAATTTGTTTCCATATTTCTCACTTTAACAATTTTTATTATTATTCTTTACTTATCTGTCCGGAATGAAAAAAAAATTATCTATAAAGAGTTAAAAGAAGAAGCACAAAACGGTTTACTCCCCTTCAGGCATCTGGAAATATTAAGTTCTACCAGAAGAAATAATTTCGGTTGGGTTGATGAAAGGATTAGGAAATCATATATTAACGCTACAACAACTTTGGCTTTTCGAAAAATAGGATTAAAAAACTCCGGTAATTCTAAAAAAGAATTTTTCCAAAAAGAAGTTGATTATTACAGAAATTTTATTCACGGTTTACTTTCGTAATTGCAGTTTAATCATTAAATGAAATATAATTCATCAATATATATATTCCCTCCTCATCCGGTTTCCAACGTCGATGCAGTCCCTCTATTCGAAGGCTTTGATAAAGAAAGAAGCCGGGATTTATATTCCGCTTTAGAATTAAATCATGAAGAGGTTTTAAGTGATTTAACTGCCTCTAAAAATATTTTTTACTGTTTTGATAAAATGGATAAAGAATATTTACCTGAAAGATTTGATGATAATCCCGACTCAGTAATCTGGAACGAATCATCATCTATATCAGATTTTTTAAATATATTATCTAATAAATTTTTTAATTCTTTTTCGAACAATCTATTAATTTTTTATAACTCAATCGGCTATAATACTACCGATATAGTAAAAGCTTTCAATTTACTTGCAATGGAAGATGAAACGCTTGTAATCGGCAAGTCAATCAACGGTAATATTGCATTCATGGGTTTTAACACTTACCATTGCGAATTGGCAACATCAATTGAATTGCAAGAGAGGGATTTTGATAAATCATTATCTGTTTTTAGTCGGCTAGATTATTTTCTACATATTTTTGGAAATTTTATGACTATCCAAAATTTGGAGGATTTTAAAACTTTATATCAGGAACTTTCTAAGAAAGAAAGTTTATCGTATTGTAGTCATAATATCCATGAATTATTTACAAATCTCTTTATTGAGTATAAGGAACTTATTAAATGAGAAAGATAGGTATACTTGGGGGAACTTTTGATCCTATTCATATTGGTCATTTAATTACTGCCCGTGCCGTTAAAGAAATGAGGGGACTTGCTAAAATAATTTTTATACCCGCATTTATTTCGCCGCATAAAACGAATGCAAAAGCTGCCCCGGCTAGTCATAGACTTCGAATGATACAGTTATCAATAGAAAATATCCCGTACTTTGAATGCTCTAGTATCGAGATTGAGAAAACTTCAATTTCCTATACAATTACTACATTACAAAAGTTAAAACAACAATATGATAACATCGACCTGATAATAGGATATGATAATATTATTGCCTTCAATAAATGGAAAGAACCCGATAATATTTTAAAATTAGCCAATCTTGTTGTAATGAAACGAAAGCCGGTAGATGAACCTGAACAAAAAGATAAATATTACAAATCGGCAATTTTTGTAGAAACTCCCACAATTGAAATAAGCTCGAGTGATATCAAGGAGAGAATAAAAAAAGGATTAAGTATTGATTTTCTAGTCCCTGATAAAGTTAAAGAATATATTCATAAATATAATTTATATAAAGGAGATAAAACTTGAAAATATTAGTAACTGGAGGAGCAGGTTTCATTGCTTCTCATATTGTAGATGCGTTTATTAATGAAGGACATCATGTTGTAGTCATCGATAATCTTTCTACCGGTTTTGAAAAAAATGTAAATCCTAAAGCAAAGTTTGTGAAAGCGGATATCGGTGATAAAGAAATATCCGACTTATTTGAGAAAGAAAAATTTGATGTAGTCAATCATCATGCGGCACAGATGGATGTACGCCGTTCGGTTGCTGATCCCACTTTTGATGCAAATACCAATATATTAGGAACCATTAATCTTCTTCAAAACTGCGTGAAAACAGGTGTGAAAAAATTTATGTTTGCATCTACAGGCGGTGCTGTTTACGGAGAACAGGAATATTTTCCCGCTGATGAAAAACATCCGACACAACCACTTTCCCCTTATGGAATTTCAAAATTATCTGTTGAAAAATATTTATATTTCTATAAATTCCAGTATAATCTTAATTATACAATTTTAAGATATGCTAATATATATGGTCCTCGTCAAAATCCCTTCGGTGAAGCCGGCGTAATTGCAATATTTACTACAAAATTACTAAGAGGTGATCAACCGATTATAAACGGCAGCGGTGAACAAACTAGGGATTATGTTTTTGTCGGTGATGTTGTAAAAGCAAATTTAATAACATTAAATGATGCGGACAGTGATATTTTTAACATCGGAACCGGTATAGAAAATAATGTTATTGATATTTTTAATAAATTGAATACAATAATTGAAAACGGTCAAAAGGAAAAGCACGGTCCTGCTGCACCGGGCGAGCAGATGAGAAGCTTAATAAGTTCCGGTAAATTATTTAATAAATTTAAATGGCGCCCATCAATTACTTTGGAAGAAGGGTTAAAGAAAACAGTTGAATTTTTTAAAAATCAGAGTTAGAAAATTGTTTCCCGATTTAAATTAATTTACTTGATAAGATTAATCGAATAATGATAGATAATTTGTTAATAGAAAAATTGTTGAACAAAGAACGTAGAGCAATTGCCCGGTCGATTTCAATTGTTGAATTAAACAATTCAACTTCCGTTGAATTATTGGAAAAAATTCATCCTAATGTTGGAAGAGCTTACAGAATTGGAGTAACCGGGCCCCCAGGTGCCGGCAAAAGTAGTATTACAAACCAATTAACCAAATACTATTTAAAACAAAATAAAACAATCGGAATCATCGCTGTTGATCCTTCCAGCCCTTTTACCGGAGGAGCATTGCTCGGTGATAGAATTCGAATGACCGAGATCGGACAAAATCCTAATGTTTTCATTCGTAGTATGGCTAGTAGAGGAAGCTTGGGAGGGTTAAGCAAAAAAGCAATCGATGCTGCTGATGTTATCGATGCTGCAGGTTACGATTATATTATCTTCGAAACTGTCGGCGTCGGTCAATCTGAATTGGATATCGCAAATGCAGCCGATACAACCATTGTCGTTTTAGTGCCTGAATCCGGTGATTATGTGCAGGCTATGAAAGCCGGCTTAATGGAAATTGCGGATTTTTTCGTGCTAAACAAAAGTGATAGACCAGGTGCACAACAAGCAACTACAGCTTTAACAACTATTTTAATGTTGAAAGATCATGATGAATATTCATGGATACCCAACATAATTCAAACTATAGCAACGGAAAACAAAGGAATAGATGAAATTGCAAATGAAATCAACAGGCATCACATTTACTTGAAAAATTCAAATAATTTTATTAAAAATAGAGAATTAAATATCAAACGAAGAATAAAGGATATTGTGGAGGAAAATATTCAAAATTTATTGTGGAACAATTTTAGTGAAAATTTATTAAACTCGACTTTGGAAAAAGTTGTAGCGGGTGATTTATCTCCATATCAACTGGCTGAAAAAATTATTTACAATTTTAGAAATCACTTATGACCGAATCGTATTAGTTTAATATAATCCAAAAGATTATATTTAAACCACTTTCAATTTTCTACTAATCGTTGAAGTGAATCAATATATTGAAAGGACAGTTTATGAAAGCATTATTTAACTTTGAACTTAGCGAAAACCAAATTATTATCCGGGATACCATACGCGATTTCGCTAATAAAAACATACGACCTTATATCATGCTATTTGATGAATCTCAAGAATTTCCATTGGAAATTTTCAAACAATTGGGAGAATTGGGATTTCTAGGAATATTAGTTCCTGAAAAATACGGCGGTGCAGGTATGAAGAGTTTGAAATAATTATTGAAGAATTAGCAAGAGTCGATCCATCAATTGCACTTTCTGTTGCAGCCCATAATGGTTTATGTACAAATCATATTTACCGATTCGGAAATGAAGACCAAAGGAACAAATATCTTCCTGATTTAGCTTCCGGGCAAAAAATCGGTGCATGGGGTTTAACGGAACCTTTTTCAGGTAGCGATGCAGCCGGTTTAAAATCATTCGCTGAAAAAAAAGACGGTTACTTTCTACTTAATGGTAGTAAAACATTTATAACGCATGGAACAGTGGGTAAAATTGCAGTAATAATGGCAATTACCGATAAAACAAAGGGGAAAAAAGGAATTTCTGCTTTTATACTGGAAAAAGGGATGGAAGGATTTACTGCAGGTAAGAAAGAAAATAAATTGGGAATGAGAGCCAGCGATACTAGTCAACTTATCTTTGAAAATTGTAAAATTCCGTTCAATAAATTAATTGGTAATGAAGGTGAAGGTTTTATTCAAGCTTTAAAAATACTAGAAGGCGGGCGAATTTCAATTGCAGCATTGAGCGTAGGGTTGGCTCAAGGTTGTCTAGATGCCGCATTGAAGTATTCAAAAGAAAGAAAACAGTTTAATAAAACTTTAAGTGAATTCCAGATAACTCAATTTAAACTATCGGAAATGCAGACTAATATAGAGGCGGCTAGATTACTAACCCTTAGAGCAGCCTACATGAAAGATCATAATATACCCGATATTAAAGAAGCAGCTATGGCAAAATTGTTCGCTAGCGAAATAGCTGAAAAGGCTGCCGGTGAAGCTGTCCAAATTTACGGCGGCTATGGGTTTATTAAAGATTATCCGGTTGAAAAGTTTTACCGCGATGTTAAATTGTGTACGATAGGTGAAGGCACTTCGGAAATTCAAAGAATCGTGATCTCCAGGGATGTATTGAAAGATTGAAAAATTACTAGATTGAAAATTTGAAAAGTTATGACAAAAATAGGTAGCTCAATTCAAGAAAATGAATCATTTCTAAAGAATGAAGATTATTATAAAAATCTTCTTCGCAAATTAAATGCTGAAAAAAATATAATTAAATTGGGCGGTGGAAAAAAAGCTATTCAAAAGTTAAAATCTAAAGGAAAATTGACTGCACACGAAAGAATAGAAAAACTTGTTGATACTAAAAATGATTTTTATGAACTAAATACTTTTGCCGCTTATGATATGTATAAAGAATACGGAGGAGCACCGTCATCCGGCACTATATACGGTACCGGAAAAATTCATGGCAAGTATCACGTAATAGTTGCTAACGATGCTACTGTAAAAGCGGGCGCTTGGTTTCCAATAACAACAAAGAAAAACCTGCGCGCTCAAGAAATAGCAATGGAAAATCGGTTACCGATAATTTATCTAGTTGATAGTGCAGGTGTATTTCTGCCGTTGCAGGACGAAATTTTCCCTGATAAAGAACATTTTGGACGAATATTCAGAAATAATGCGATTATGTCTTCAATGGGAATTTCGCAAATTGCCGCTATAATGGGTTCATGCGTTGCCGGCGGCGCTTATTTACCTATTATGAGCGATGAGACTTTAATCGTTGAGGGTGAAGGATCGGTTTTCCTAGCCGGCTCACATTTGGTTAAAGCGGCAATCGGTGAAGTTATTGATAACGAAAGTCTCGGCGGCGCTAAAGTTCAATCAAATGTATCCGGAGTTACCGATTATATAATGAAAAACGATATTGAATGTTTGGATGCTATTAGGAATATAGTTCACAAAACTACAGATACTTCTAAAGCAAATTTCAATCGGATAGAAAGTGCACCCCCTGCTTTTTCACCGCATGAAATTTATGGATTGTTACCAACTGATCCATTGAAATCGTACGATATGTATGAAATAATTGCGAGGATAGTTGATAAATCTGAAATTGACGAATATAAAGCCGGCTATGGGAAAACGATAATAACTTGTTATGCCAGAATCGACGGATGGTCGGTGGGAATTGTCGCTAATCAGCGAAGCGTAGTAAAAACAGAAACCGGCGAAATGCAAATAGGAGGAGTTATTTATTCCGACAGCGCCAATAAAGCAGCGAGATTCATAATGAATTGCAATCAGAAGAAAATTCCATTAATTTTCCTGCAAGATGTAACGGGTTTTATGGTCGGCAGTCGTGCAGAACACGGAGGTATTATCAAAGATGGCGCAAAGATGGTAAATGTTGTAGCAAATTCCGTTGTACCCAAGATTACGATTATCGTAGGAAATAGTTTCGGTGCAGGCAACTATGCAATGTGCGGTAAGGCATATGATCCTAGATTTATCTTTGCTTATCCCAACGCTAAAATAGCAGTAATGGGAGGCTCTCAAGCAAGCAGTGTTTTACTGGATATAAAACTTAACCAAGCTGCAAAAAGCGGTAAAAAATTAAGTGAACAAGATAAAAAAAAATTGTTAAATGAAATTCAAACTTCTTATGAGAATAAAAGCACTACCTTGTATGCGGCAGCCAGATTGTGGGTCGACGAGGTTATTGATCCGGCGTTAACCGGAGATTATATTTCGATGGCTCTTAACGTGGCTAATAATAATCCGGTAATGCCGAAGTTTAATATCGGAGTAATTCAAACTTAAATGCAATTAAATGCTCGTCAATTTTTTATATCTATATTTTTAGATAGTTTATTTTTATTTCCAGTCATTTTTAATGCCGGCGTTTTCGCACAACAAAGTAATTTATCAAAAGCTGTAAATTATCTTTCCGGATTTATCGCTTCCGATTATTTTCGAGAATTAAAAAAATCAAACAATGATTTAGCATTGGTAGACACAATATATTTACGAGCGGTAAAATTTGAAAAAAATGATTATTCGAATGCATTATTCGCACTGATTTTTACTACTGTGCCGTATAAAAGTGTTCCGATAAAACTACCTTTGCTTCCTTTTATTATTCATTTCCCTCTCACTGCCGCACCGGACTCCATTTTCATTTTGAAGAATAGAAATTTACCTAAAGAATTATATTTCGATTCACCTAAGGATAAATTCGGAGATAAAGACAAATTAGCCCATTTCTTCGGCAGTGCATTTATTTCATACTCTTCTAACATCTTTGATTTAAGTAATTTAATTGGTTATTTTGTAGAAGTTTTTGAAAATGATTTTAAGGTTCAGTCTTCTATTGATCCCAGAGATTTACAAACAGATTCACTTGGAGATATTTTTGGAGAATTATTGAAAAAAAACAAGAATATATTACCGTCTCAAGTGATGATTATTCGTTCACTTTTATTTTTTAAATACCCTTTATGAATTCTATTTTAATTATTGATGATGAAAAAGAGATTTGCGAAAGTATAAAGATGATTCTCGAATTTGAAGATTACCGGGTCGATTACTCAACAAATGCGAAAGAAGGAATCAAAAAAATATTTGCTGATAATTTTTCAGCATTATTGTTAGACATCCAAATGCCTGAGATGAGCGGATTCGAAGTGCTCAAAAAAATTAAGGAAATGAATTCAACAATTTCCGTAATAATAATATCCGCTCATGGAAGTATTGAAAATGCGATTAAATCAACTAAATTGGGTGCATTTGATTTTATAGAAAAACCAATCGATCGCGATAAATTACTTTTAAGTGTAAGGAATGCAGTTGAACATGCAAATCTTCTAATTGAGAATAAAGAATTTAAAAAATCAATTTTAGAAGATGAAAATATTTTAGGTTCCGGTAAATCAATAAGAACTATCTTACAAACAATCGAAAAAGTTGCACCGACCAATGCGCGTGTATTAATTACCGGAGAAAACGGAACCGGTAAAGAACTTGTAGCAAGAGCTATTCATAAGCAAAGCAACCGGAAAGACCAACGCTTTGTAGAGGTCAATTGTGCAGCTATTCCTAATGAATTAATCGAATCGGAATTATTCGGACACGAAAAAGGCTCTTTCACCGGGGCGGTTCAACAACGAATCGGTAAATTTGAATTCGCTCATAAAGGGACAATTTATCTAGATGAAATCGGAGATATGAGCCTGCAGGCTCAAGCAAAAGTTTTACGGGTTATTGAAGATGGGAAAATAGAATTAGCAAAATCGATGGTAAATAATTTTATTTATGAAATAAACCACTATGGTAAAATTCTTAATGCAAATCGGAGTTACTATTTAACAAGATCCCAACCGCCATTTTACACATCTATGCTTTTAGCTGTTTTCGAAGAACTGGAAAGAAATACAAAAAATATTAGATGGCTGTCTGGTGGATTAAAAGCCGCAATAAAAGAATACAATACTGTCTGGATGAATGAGCAAAGATTAACCGATACCGGTCTTAGCAGGTACTATGGAGAAGGGTTTGGAATTCCGCCTGAAACTGAACCGGGTCATTTCAATCATATTCTCGAACCTTATGCAAAGAAGTACAAAATGTCAATTGATAAGTTTATAAGAAAGTATAACAGCAGGGAAATAATAGAACCAAAATTAGATAAATATTTCATCCATGACCGTAGTTTGAGAGAATCGGGGCATGACACGAGTTATAGATTAATTAATATTTCGGCATCTTTAAAT
>CBFDUR010000011.1:0-12208 GCA_965613005.1 uncultured Ignavibacteriales bacterium | reverse complement strand
TAAAGGAATTGGAACAGCTGCTTATTCACCTACAACCAGTGCCGAATTACAACAATACCAACTGGAACAAAAGAAGAAAGAATCTAACAACGAAAATCCTTGCGATACATTAAATCTTGTGGAATATGTCTTTAATAATTATCCACCCGGAACTTATGTCGTTAATTTCGATAAAACTTTAACATATAATATTCCAAAGCCTGCCGTAATTTATTATAAGCAAAAGGGCACTTATATTTTTACTGTCATCGCCATGTCCAAACCCGGTGAAAGATTAATCGAACCAAAAAATATTGTGGGATATGACCAAAGTTTTATAGACTTGGATAGTACTCAACTCGGTACTGCTTTCTTTTATTTGACATTGTTCAAATGTGAAGATGACATTTTTACGAAAGTGTGGGAAATACCCATTCCATCACATGGTGGATTTAATTATTTGCGAATGAAAAAATGGAAATATAACGGTACTCGATACATAAAAGTGGATTTCTATTATGCGAGAGGTATTGGACATATCGATTATAATTATTTTCTTATAAATGGGCTGACTTCTAGACCCCATCTTCTTATGACCTACGAGGGAACCGATTTTAAGAGAACCCTTGCTAATGTTAATAATGATAAATATCCTGATTATTATGAATATGTATATATTAATCTTCCCGATAGAGTTTATGCTAAAGATTCAGTAGCCTTCATTTGGGATCCTAAGGATAGTTTATATTATAATACAAGAAATCATAGACAAACTAGACCATATTAACCTTCCTGATAATGACATATCTAAAAAGGTCGCATCCTAGTTCTCGAATTATGAGTATTAACAATAATCGAGCTTTCTCACAATAAAATACCTTAATAATTTAAAAATTTAGTATCTTTAACCCTGTCTTTTAGATTTATATAATGTTTTCTCCTTTTTTATATCTTACATGAATTATTAATAATTTTTTACTAGACTCTATATTTTGTTTAGAAAAAATTGTTTGGTAGAAGTTTTTCATCGAATAATCATCCTCAAACTTTTTAACAAATTCATAAATAAGATTTATTTAGTGTTGATATAAAATTAGCAGAAAAAGCAGGAGTATTAATGACAGGGATTGAAACAATAACGAATTTATTTTTAGAATATTTTGACTCGTTGGGTTATCCGGTAATTAGTGATCCGGATACTCCAAACTTAATTAAATCTTATTCAAATATTGATGATGAGATATATGCGCTTTTCAAAGGTGTAGGTGTGAGAAATATTTCTCATGAAGGAATTATAGAACTGAGCGGGAAAGACGCAATGGATTTTCTACACAGGATCACAACTAATTCTTTGAAAGATGTTGCCAAAGGAAGTTTGGTAGACACAATTTTTACTACTGAGAAAGGAAGAATAATTGATGTAGCCTCAATCTTAAATTTTGAAGATCACCAGTTGCTTTTGTGCAGCTTTCATAATAAAGGTAAAGTAATGAGTTGGATATCAAAGTATGTTCTTACTGATGACGTAAAATTATCGGATGCTGCCGGTAAATATACTGTCTTACAAGTAATAGGTCCGCAAGCTGATTCTTTCATAACTTTGTTGGCTGGTGAAATTGTCAATAAAACCGAACGTGATTCATTCAAAATCGCTATTGTTGAGGGAATGATGTTTTTTCTTGTAAAACGCATTGGCGAAGATGGCCATAATAACTTCATCATTATTACGGAAGCCGGCAACGGTCTTGGAATTGTTAAATATATGCAGAACAATAAAGGACCATTCGATTTCAAGATGGTTGGTGAAGATGCCTATAATTTATATAGAGTGGAACACGGCATACCCGCAGCACCAAATGAATTAAACGATCTTTATAACCCCTACGAAGTAGAATTAATAAACTTAGTAAATTTTAAAAAAGGTTGTTATATTGGACAAGAAGTTATTGCTCGTTTAGATGCTTTTGATAAAGTACAAAGAAAATTAAAGCGGATAACAATAGAGAAGATGGTCGATAAAAATGAGGAGTATACTTTGTTCGATGAAAATGATAAAAATGTTGGAAAAATTACTTCTTTGGCTTATTCTAAAAAATCAGATAAATTGCTCGGTCTAGCTTATGTAAGAAAAGCATATTCAGAGGAAGGTACAAAATTGATAATTAGAAATTCGCATAATAATTCAGTAGAAGTTATCGTGCACAATTTAAAATCTAAAAAATGAAAATTTATACCAAAACGGGAGATAAAGGAGAAACCGGATTATTTGGTGGTGTAAGAATTTCAAAAAGCTCTGAAAGAATTGATGCTTACGGAACAATAGATGAGTTGAATTCTTTTATAGGCCTGACAATAACAGAAATTAAAGATGAGGAAATACTAATTCTATTGGAAAAAATACAGAATCAACTCTTTTCTACCGGTTCTGATCTGTCAACTCCTTATAACCTGAAAAATAGAAAATTAAATATAGTAAGAGTACAAGAATCATATTCTGAAGAAATAGAAAAAGAGATTGATAAATTTGAAGAGAAACTACTGCCGTTGAAAAATTTTATCCTGCCCGGTGGAACTAAAAGTGCAGCGTTTTTACATGTTTGCAGAACAATTTGCAGGAGGGCGGAACGAAAAGCGGTTTCGCTTAGTAAAAGAGAGAAAGTTAATAATAATATTATAACTTACTTAAATAGATTATCGGATTTATTTTTTGTTCTTTCACGTTATGAAAATAAAATCGCCAATATCCCGGACGTTATTTGGCAGAAATAGTATAAATGATGCGTATCTAAAAAGGTCGATCGTAAATTTTCAAGTTGTAAATATTAACAAAAATCAAAATTTCTCCATTTGAAGAATACCTTTTTAGAGGAGACTTATAAATCATTAAATGAGATCGGTCTAAAAATTGATTTTACGGAAGTGGAAAATGGAAATCTAAAAAACTGGAATTTTTAATAAATCTTCACTTTTTATTTGTGAGGACGGTTTCCGTTAAAATAATAATGTGAGAATATCAGCTTTTCAGATTGAACTCTTACATAAATCTATTTTTTAAGATCACCGCTAATTGGGGGTGAATTTTGGTTTCGACGGGATTAGAGAAGCATAGAACTGCACATCGTGTTCCCCAAAGTACACGTAAAACAATTGGGAATAAAACAATAACTGGCGAAAATAACTACGCCTTAGCTGCGTAATAAAGACGCAGCCGTTCTCTAAATTTTCTCATATCGGGATTTAGAAGAACGTCGTTTAGATATGATATCCAAATCTATCGCCCTTATAGAGGAGATGAATCCATTAATGGGTAAGCTTAAGGTGATGCGTGCCTGTCCGGTAGCTTTAAGTTAAATTAAATGACAGACTATATGTGTAGATGTTCTTTGGATCTTAATCTCGGACGCGGGTTCGACTCCCGCCACCTCCACAAATCTTCTATAATCAGAACTCCTGACTTATTGTAGATTAATTTGGTTCAATTTAATCAAAATAAAAGTTTTTTTATTTCGTTGGAATTAGGCTATTAGATTAAAATTCCGTTTGAAAATTTATAACTATACCATACGGTAAATTTGCCAGTTTGGAAACACCGGCCGAAATGTTCCATGTTGTTTCAGAATTTATACCGTTATTATATCTTGTTACGAGCCGAACAGCATTTATCACACTGGCAATCCTGTTTAAAATTAAACCGCCGATGATAAACCTCAATGCATTATGAGATACTTCACTTGTAGTCCATAAATTTCTATAAGACTTTCTATCTTGTTTACTGTTCCATTTCCAATAATATTGATTAGTGGGATACATTGTAGAAAAGTTTCTTTCCCTGGCTTTGCTATTATTATAATCGTTAATAGTCATGTAATCACCTATGATGCCGTAGTATTTGGGATCTTTCCCTTGCGGATTTACACCGGCTTTGTAAGTTGCATATTCAATATATTTATCTCTTTTCCAATTGCTGTATGTATTAAAACTAAAATACATTCCCCATAAGGAAGCTTCAGCAATTGTAAAATATTTACCGGACGAATATGAACCGGCATATAGCTCGCCCATGCCGGGTAATAGAAGAGAATAAATAATTGCTAATCCGGCACTCTTTCGATGTATTTCTGAAGAAAACAAATTATTATTGAAGTGAATCTGAGAATAGGGATTTTTTTTAAGCGAATTTTCCAAAGAAAGGTGGTTTTTATATATAATGGTTTGTGAAAATGAGAGCGTCGATACTAGAAATAGTGCTGCTATAATTTGTTTCATTTTTTTAATTATAATTTTAGTATTAAGAAGCTTTTAAGTCAATTGATTTTTTAGTCCCTACTACATTACCCGTACACAATTTGTTTGTAATACTTGATATTTTAACCTTAGCAAAATTATTAGTCAATTCAGGTGAATATTCGGTTTGTACTTTGACATAATTTGACGTAAAACCTTTTATTGTACCATCATGATTTGCCGATTCAAATAATACATCAATTTCTTTTCCAATCATCGAAGAGTAAAATTGATATCTCTTTTTTTCACTGAGAATACGCAGCATTTTATTTCTTTTTTTCCTTTCGTATACATCAACACTGTTTTCTAAATTAACTGCATGAGTATCCGGTCTTTCTGAATATGTAAAGACATGAAGATAGGAAATAGGTAAGGCACACAAAAAATTATAGGTTTTTTGGAAATCTTCTTCGGTTTCTCCCGGGTACCCTACAATTACATCAACGCCTATTCCGAGATCATCAATTTTTCTTTTTGCTTTATGAATTAATTCCGAATAATAAGAAGTAGAATATCTTCTTTTCATGGATCTTAAGATTTTTGGACTTCCGCTCTGAAGAGGTATGTGAAAATGATTACAAATCTTTTCACTGGATGCCGCAAGATCCAAAATTTCATCGGAAAGTAAATTCGGTTCAATTGAACTAATTCTTATTCTGAAATTACGAGGAATTTTTACAATTTCAGAAAGCAGTTTAAAAAGATTGGTATTAAATTTTTTACCATAATCAGCGACATTTACTCCCGTCAAAATAATTTCCTTATATCCTTTATCAAGTAAATTACAGAAATCCCTTAGAACTTCTTGAGGATATTTGCTTCTGCTCTTACCTCTTGCCTTAGGGATAGTACAGAATGAACATAAATAATCGCAGCCATCTTGAATCTTAAGAAAAGCCCTTGTCCTGTTATCGGCGTCTGTAGAGGAGGCACCCTCAAAATTATTCAATTCTTCAATTGGTGATACATGAATACATGAAAGATGTATTTTATTAAAATCATTTAAAATTGAGAAAAGTTCAAATTTTTCTTTACTGCCGAGAATAGCATCTACACCATCAATTTCGGCAATTTCATTTGGGCGAAGTTGTGCATAACAACCTGTAACAATAATATACGCAGCAGGATTTTGTCTCAGAACTCGTCGCACAACTTGTCGGCATTCTTTTTCTGCATTTTCCGTAACGCTGCAGGTATTGAGTAAATATACATCCGCTTGTTCGGTAAATTCAACAATATCAAATCCTCTTTGAAGAAATTGATTTCCGATAGTTGAAGTTTCGGAGAAGTTCAATTTACAACCCAATGTATGTAAAGCAACCGTTTTTAACATTTGATTGGTTTTAAAATTTTAAGAGCGGGGAAAATCCCGCTCTTGTTAAATTTATTATCAATTTAATTATTGAGATTTTTTATCCGTGTTGTTTTTCTTGTTTTCGTCGGTAACCTCAAATATTGGAAAATCAACCGGACCAATTGTTCCGGTATCGGAATTAAGAATCTCCTGAGTTGAAACACGATCGAGTTTATGTTTGTCAAGGTAATCCCTAACTTCCTCCTCAGATTTATTCTTAAGAGCAGTAATTACGCTAAGTACAATTTTTTTGTTTTCCTTATCGAATTCGATAACCTTTAACGGTAATATATCATCAATTGGAAAGTGATTTGCAATGTTCTTAATTTTACTGTTTGCCAGTTGTGTAATGGGTACAAAACCGTCAACATTCTCAGGTAATTCGGCAATTAATCCTTTTTCTATTATTCGGACTACCTTACCTTTTGTTTCAGTACCAACTGAATAGAGTTTTTCAAAATTAAACCAAGGGTTATCTTCAACTTGTTTATGCCCTAAAGAAATTTTTCTTTGTTCAACGTCAACACCGAGAACGATCACATCAAGTTTTTCGCCTTTTTTAACAACTTCGCCGGGATGACGTATCTTTTTTGTCCATGATAGATCCGAAATATGAACTAAACCATCAACTCCGGGCTCCAATTCAACAAAAGCGCCAAAATTTGTTAGATTTCGAGCGATGCCCGTATGTTTAGAACCCACAGGATATTTCAACATTAAAGATTCCCAAGGATCCGGCTCAAGCTGTTTTATACCAAGTGATATTTTTTTTTCTTCTTTATCTAGGCTTAAAATAACTGCATCGATAACTTGTCCCATTGCAACAACCTGTGACGGGTGTTTGATATGCTGTGTCCAGCTCATTTCAGAATTATGTATTAAACCTTCTATTCCTTTTTCGAGTTCAATAAAAGCACCATAATCTGTAAGAGAGACAACTCTGCCTGAAACCTTATCACCGATCTTATATTTCTCATTGATATTTTCCCAAGGATGCGGTAATAATTTTTTCAAACTAAGTGAAATTCTTTTCTTCTCTTCATCAAAATCAGTTACCACTACTTTTATTGTCTGATCTAATTTCACAACTTCGTTTGGATGATTAATCCTACCCCAGCTTAGATCGGTGATGTGAATCAAGCCGTCGACACCGCCGAGGTCAACGAAAACGCCAAAATCAGTGATTGCTTTAACATTACCTTCCAAAATTTGACCTGCTTCAAGGCTATTGAGAATAGCATCTCTTTGATCTGCAATTTCTTCTTCGACCAATACTTTGTGAGAAACCACCACATTTTCTGTCGGAACATTTACTTTTACAACTTTAAAATCCATTGTTTGACCGACAAATGCGTCAAAATCACGGATCGGTCTAATATCTATTTGAGAACCCGGTAAGAATGCTTCCATACCCATAAGGTCGACGACCATGCCGCCCTTAATTCTTTTAAGAATTTTTCCTTGGATAATCTCTCCGGTTTCATGTGCATTGACAACTCTTTCCCAAATGCGTAAGAAATCCGCCCTTTGTTTACTTAAAACAAGATTGCCATCCCGATCTTCCACACTTTCAAGCACTACTTCAACCTCATTGCCGACTTTAACTTCTTCAGATATATGAAATTCACCAAGAGAAATTGACCCTTCTGATTTAAATCCAACATCCAAAATTACATTGTCTCCCACAATTCTGACAATCTTTCCCTTTATTAATTCACCCTCTTTTACGTCTTTGAACGATTCGGTATAAAGTTTAGCTAGTGCTAAAAATTCTTCTTCTGAATATTCCTCATCGTTGAATTGTTTCTTAGCCTTTTCATAATCATAGACAGTTGCTAATCCTTTTTTCATATCTTTGGTTTCTTCGGACATTAATCCTCCTAAAATTAGATTTTTTTGTAATGATTGTACTCTGCCATCCGGAGACAATATTACAGTAAAGTTTAATTTAACATTTGTTAATTCTGATGGCTTTTCACTGCCGAGGCAGTTGAAAATTTAATTAATCTCAAACCAATTTTGACATCAATATTATAGAATTTTGATATGTCTTATAAATAAATTTTTAATTTGTTAAGAACTACTTATTAAGTCACTTTAATAAATCATAATCTAAAATTGGATCCTACTTTATCGAATACATTTTTATGGAAATGATATTTTATAAATAATGATTTTTAGAAAAAACTCAGCAATTAATTTTTGTCGTCAGATTGAATTTTGATCTCTTTTTGCCGTACTACTTCCTTGACTCTTTCTAATATTATTTCAACCTGCTCATCTATGGTTAAATCAGATGTATTAATTTCAATTGCATCAGGAACTTTTAACAGAGGGCTAATATTTCTAGTGGAATCCAAATTATCACGCTGAATCAAATTACTTTTTATTTCATCAAGCGATATTTGAATTCCTGCATCGGCATAGTCTTTTTGTCTTCTTAATGCTCTTTGTTCAATAGAAGCCGTAAGAAAAATTTTAACATCGGCATCCGGAAAAACAACGCTGCCGATATCCCTTCCTTCCATTACAACACCGCTATTATTTTCAGCCATTTCCCTTTGTTTTTTAACAAGAATTTCTCTCACTCTTTCAATTTTGCTAATTAAACTAACATTCAAATTTACTTTTTGCGATCTTATAAACGGGGTAATATCTTCGCCATTAAAAGTTACTTGAGTAGTTCCGTCAATAAATTTAAGAACAATATCGGATTTTTCAGCTATTTCCGTAACTGCTTTGGAATCATCAAGAGCATTCTTTAGAATCGCCCAATATGTTAATGCTCTATACATTGCACCTGTGTCAATATATAGGTAACCTAATTTCTGAGCAACTAACTTTGCCGAAGTACTTTTTCCTGCTCCGGCATGTCCATCAATTGCGACTACCATTTTTTTTGACATAATCTTTAAATATAAATAATATTATTCTAAATTTCAAAATTATTTATAATGAACTAAATATTATTAATTTCAATAAGTTAAGCTGATAAAGCAGCAAAATTTTAAATAACTAATTAAATCAACTCTTTTCCGCCTAATTCATGAATTATTGTCTTTACAAGCGGATCATCTTTATTGCCCGGATTATTTTTGATTTTTTGTTCAGTAATAGGTCGTTCAGAAGGAATATCAGGAGCAACCTTATTTGATATCTTTTTTTCCGTAAAACTTATAGATATCCTTTTGCCAAATATTTCATTTGTTTTATTATCTAAGTAATTTTTTTGAGCAAGTATTTCTTCTTTGCTGTTTTCATTACTACAATAAACAGTTAAATTGTTCCCCGAAAATTCTATTGGCTTAAGATTTTGCACCATTGGACCGAGAATTAATCCCTTTTCAGCATTGATAGATTGAACGAAACTTTCCCAATTTTTCAAAATTGTATCGAAATTAAAATTCTTAGCGGCAAAATTTGAAGTTGAGCTAGATTTTATAGATTTGAATTTGTTATCGGAAGATTTAGTTTCTTGGGAAGTGTAGGTAGTTGTAGTTACTTCTTTTAAATTTTTTGAACTATCCGAATTATTTGGATAAGCTGATGAAAAGTCATTTTTATCCGTTTTATCTTCCAAATTTTTTATTTCATTATTTTCAATAAGATTTAACAGGTCGGAAATTGTAGATGTTTTTTCCAAACCTATTAAATGACACAGAGCGATTTCTATCTTTAGTTTTTGATTTTGAGTATATCGTAATTCTTGCTGAGTTTTATTCAGGAAATTAAGAAGTCGTAAAATATCGCTTTTGGAAAATTCATTTACATAGGCGGAGTATTTTTCTTTATAAATATCGGCAGTTTCAACCAAATCAACTTTTCCGGTTAAAACAACAATCATAATATTTCTGAAATGTTCAATAAGCCCGCTTATGAAATCTATAAAGTTCCAACCGTTTTCATAAATTTTGCCGGTTACATCAAAAACAGCTTTAAAGTTTTTTTGAAGAACAGCATCGGAAATAGTGAAATAAATTTCATCGTCAATCAGATTCAACATTTTTGAAACTGTCTCCGGATTGATATCATTTCCGCAGAACGAAACAATTTGATCGAAGAAACTCTCAGCATCTCGAAGGGCTCCGTCAGCTTTTTTAGCAATAATAGTTAAAGCTTTATCGTTTATAGTAATCTTTTCTTCCATTGCAATTTTAGAAAGTAAAAGTTTAATAGTATCCAATTGAATTCTTCTAAAATCGAAACGTTGACACCGCGAAATTATAGTTAACGGAACTTTATGTACATCTGTTGTTGCAAAAATAAATATTGTATGTGGAGGCGGTTCTTCTAAAGTTTTTAGGAATGCATTAAAAGATTCGCGGGTAAGCATGTGAACTTCATCGATAATGTAAATTTTATATTCACCTTTTGTCGGAGCATATTTAACCAAATCGCGCAAGGCTCTGATATCATCTATTCCGCGATTAGATGCACCGTCAATTTCGATTATATCAAGTGATTGATTATGTTGAATAAGATTACACATTTCACATTCATTGCAAGGTTCATTATCAACCGGGTTCAAGCAGTTCAATGTTTTTGCAAGTATTCTTGCGGTTGTTGTTTTACCAACGCCTCGCGGTCCGGTAAATAAATAAGCGTGCGCAATACGATTGTTTTTAATAGCATTTTGTAAAGTTTTTGTGATATGTTCTTGCCCAACTACTTCACTGAATTTTTGTGGACGCCATTTCCTAGCTGTAACGATGTACGACATAAAAATCCTTAATTATAATATTTCTTGCATTAAAAAGTTTGCAATTTCTTCCAAATAAAATTTATCAATTTCATTGAACGATGAATAAAATGTACTGTCAATATCCAATACCCCAAAAGGTTCTTTATTTTTAATTAAAGGGATAACAATCTCTGAGCGGGAATCCGCATCGCATGATATATGGTCTGGAAATTCATTTACATTTGGTACAATTACCGTCTCTCTTTTCTGAGCTGCAGTACCACAAGCTCCTTTTCCGATATCTATTTCAGTGCATGCTGCTTTACCTTGGAAAGGTCCTAAGTATAGCTTCTTACCATCGAAAATATAAAAGCCTACCCAACTTATTTTATCGAAAGATTGTTTAAATGCTGCGGTTAGATTTGATAAATTTGAAAGGTAGTTATCATTTTTATTAAGCAGTGATTTAATTTGTTTAATAAATAACTTATACTGTCCTTCTAATGAAAGTCTTTTATTGATTAGAATTGATTCAGCCATTTACTTGACCACTTTTTTAAGGCTTGCAGATTTTTTCTTTGTTACTTTATTTTTAGTTGAAAAATTCGAAAATACATACGGTATCGCATCCTCTATTTTTTGAATCGGGATAATTTCCAAATCTTTTTTAACCAGTTCCTGTATTTCTTGCAAGTCTATTTCATTATCTTTAGGGATAAGAATAGTATGGATTTCATTTCGTTTAGCTGCAAGTAGTTTTTCATTTAATCCGCCAATAGGAAGCACATAGCCCCGCAATGTAATTTCACCGGTCATTGCAACTTTATTTGAAGCAGGTTTTCCGCTAACAGCCGAAAGCAAAGCCATTGCCATAGTTATACCGGCAGACGGTCCATCTTTGGGAATTGCACCTTCCGGTAAATGGATATGAATTTCTTTGTCTTTATAAAAATTAGGATTCAACCCTAATTTTTTTGCATTAGATCTAATATAACTGAGAGCAGCTTGCGCCGATTCTTTCATTACATCTCCTAGCTGACCTGTGAGCATAAATCGTTCAGAACCATTCATGATAGTAACATCAACATCTAATATTTCTCCGCCTACGCTTGTCCATGCCAAACCGGTTACACTTCCAACCTGATTTTCATTAATGTGCTTGTGTTTCCTAAAGCGAGGTATTTTCAAATATTCTTCAACTTTCTTTTCATCAACTTTAAAGTTTGTTTTTTCGCCTGCTTTACCGTTTCTTGATTCTTTTACTACGATATCCCTAGCAATCTTACGGCATACCGATGCAAGTTCACGTTCAAGATTTCTTACCCCTGCTTCTCTTGTATATTCGGTTATTATTTTTTTTATGGCTGCATCTTCGATTATCACATTTTTATTATCAAGCCCATGAGCTTTAAGTTGCTTCGGAATAATATGCCTTTTAGCTATTTCGCTTTTTTCGAAATCAAGATAACCTGAAAGCTCAATTATTTCCATCCTATCTTGAAGAGGAAGAGGTATATTATAGCGGACATTTGCAGTTGTTATAAACATAACTTGTGAGAGATCATAATCAATCTCCAAATAATGATCATTAAATGTATTATTTTGTTCGGAATCTAGAACCTCAAGCATTGCAGATGAAGGATCACCCCTGAAATCCATACTCATCTTATCAATTTCATCGAGGAGCATTACCGGATTAATTGTTCCGGCTTTTTTCATCGATTGGATTATTTTCCCGGGCATTGAACCTATATAAGTTCTGCGATGACCGCGAATTTCTGCTTCGTCTCTAATTCCTCCAAGGCTAATACGAACGAAATTTCTACCGAGTGCTCGTGCAATAGATTTGCCCAATGAAGTTTTGCCGACTCCCGGTGCTCCTACAAAACAAAGTATTTGTCCTTTTATTT